>JAYVDU010000307.1:0-4362 GCA_043749245.1 Bacteroidota bacterium
ATAATGTTTTTTGAGTCTTAGTAAACACAAATATACATTATCAAAAAAGGGTAACGTTTGTTACCCTTTTAGTTAAAAATTTAGTCGGTTAGTAGTGTATAATAATTTAAAATAATAGTTTAACACTCAGCAAATGCGTTAAATTTATTAGAACATTCATCCCGATAGATTGGGATTAAAAACACGTTCAAAAGGTTGATTTTATTATCATTACAGAGTTTCCGTGCAAGCGCTAATAATACGAAACATGTTTTCTAAATAAAAATCCCGCTTAATTTAATTAAGCGGGATTTTTTATTAATATTCATCTTCATTAAAAAAGAAATCATCTTTAGTTGGGTAATCAGGCCAAATCTCTTCAATGGCTTCATAAGATTCGCCCTCATCTTCTACTTCTTGCAGGTTTTCAATAACCTCCATTGGTGCACCCGAGCGAATAGCAAAATCAATTAACTCATCCTTAGTTGCTGGCCAAGGAGCGTCTTCTAGCCACGATGCTAATTCTAATGTCCAATACATAATTTTAAACCTTTAATTTTGTGCAAAAGTAAAAAATTAATCGAATTATCCTAATGATTTTCAATAAATAAACAAAGATTTTTAAATCTTAAATTCTCGTTCAAACAAAGCTTCTTCTTTATTCTCTAATATTAATTTATAATCGCCTTTTTTTAAAGAGGCAACGTTAAAATTGGCGCTATATTCCGTATTTTCAGGATAAAGCCATGTTCCTATGATGGCAGAAACTTTATTGCCTTTTGCGTCCATCAGATAACAACATGAGTAACAGGCTTTTGGAATAGAATAATTAAATGTGGCTTTAAAGCGAATTGGATTATCATTAACGCTTCCGTTTGAGGTTACAGTAGCCCGTTTTAAGAGCGTATACCAGGGCAAAGGCTCTCCTTTTATAGTAGCCACAAATTGACGAAGCAGAGTTGTTGCAGAATCATTGTTAGCAGTAATATTAGCTGTTTCTTTTTTATCACTGATTGCCCATACACTATACTGTTCACTGTTTTTATCAAAGGGGTGTGTGTTTAAATACCGCGCTAATAACACCAGGCTACTATCGGCTAATTTGCCTAATGTGTAAGGTGCTCCTTTCACCGGCCCACCTTTAGTTGCCTCGCAACAATATCCTTTTATATTAAATTGCTTGGTTTCCTTAGGTTTAAGCGTTAATATTTCTTCGTGCGTAACTAAAATATCTTGATAGTCGTTTTTACCTGCATCTGAGTTGAATCTCCAGCCGGCTGGAATAACAATCAATAAAGAGTCTTTAATTAAGTTGGATACAAAATAATTAAGTTCTAAACCCCCATTACAAATGGATTTTGCAGTGATCATTTTTTTTTGAAAAGCCTGCTGTAAAGATACTTTGGTTTTGCTTTGAAGTGGCTGTAGAAAAACAAATCCAACTAATGCTGTAGTGATGATAGCTCGCCTTTTCATGATATTTTTGGTTTTGAAGATATAATGCTAAAAATATTTAGAAGATACATGTATTTTTAAATCATTTTTTATATCTTGCTCGTAAATTAAAAACCAATGGGACGATTTACAGGATTAATAGGCATTGTTGTTATTTTCGGAATAGCTTTTTTATTGTCAAATAATAAAAGAAGAATTAATTACCGATTAGTCGTAAGCGGCCTAGCATTGCAATTATTAATTGCAGTTTTGGTTTTAAAAGTAGAACCTGTTACGCGTTTTTTCGCATGGTTAGGGCGTGGTATGGGTAAAATTGAACAGTTCGCTCAGCAAGGTGCAAGTTTTGTATATGGTGGTATTATGATTGATAATCACCAAGGCTCATCCGTCGGTTACGGCGCACCTCATACTTTTGTATTTGCATTTAGTGTAACAGCTACTATTATTTTAGTGTGTGTGTTAGTCGCTATTTTATATCATGTTGGTATTATGCAACGCGTGGTTGCGGTTATTGCTAAAGTTATGAATTTTGTAATGCGCGCAAGTGGTGCAGAGGCTCTAAGTAATGTAGCAAGTGCCTTTGTTGGTCAGGTAGAGGCGCAAGTTATGATTAGACCTTATTTACCGACGATGACAAAATCTGAATTGCTATCTTCTATGGCTGGAAGTATGGCTTGTATTGCAGGAGGTATTTTAATTGTATATGTTAATATGGGAGCAAAAGCGGAGTATTTACTAACAGCCAGTTTAATGGCAGCTCCAGCAGCTATTGTTATTTCAAAAATTATTTATCCTGAAACAGAAGTGTCGCTTACTAGGGGCGAAGTGAAGCTTGAAATAAAAAAAGAACACACAAATTTAATAGATGCGATTTCTCACGGAGCTGGTGATGGAATGAAAATCGCTATCAATGTAATAGCCATGTTAATTGGGTTTATTGCGTTAATAGCTTTTGTTAATTACTGTTTAGGACTTATAGGAGGTATCGGTAATTTTTGTCCAAACCTTTCGCTCGATTTTATTTTTGGCAAACTATTTTATCCTTTAGCCTGGTGTATGGGTGTGCCAGAGGCTGATGTACAACAAGTAGCAACTATTATGGGACAAAAATTAACCATCAACGAATTTGTTGCCTTTGATACGTTAACTCATAAATTAACCACACCATTAAGCGAAAAAGGCTTAATAATAACAAGCTTTGCGATATGTGGCTTTGCAAATTTCAGTTCGGTTGGTATGCAAATAGGCGGTATTGGTTCTCTTGTGCCAGAGCGAAGAGCAGATTTAGCAAAACTAGGTATTAGAGCGCTTATTAGCGGAACATTAGCATCTTATTTATCGGCTACCATTGCGGGCATGTTGATTTAAAAAATAGGATAAAAGTCTTTAAAAATGGCTATACTAAAAATTTAGTGATTAAAATTGTTACAATTAGATACTCTTTTTAAGCGTTTCTAATGAGCGAAATAAATTAGATTTAAGGAAATGCTGAATAGAATAAGTGCGTGGGTTGTCAAAAATGCGGGCAGAATAGGCGTGAAAAGAGAATTCAAGGATTTAGTTGAGCGTAAAATCCTTAGAATTCCGTGAGGAGCGTGGCGCATATTATTGACTAGTCACGCCAAGGAGTGATTGTTTCTTTTTCATCTATGGAAAAAGATAGAAATAAAAATAGTACACTAAATATTTACTATAGTCTTAAAATTAATGTAGAAAATATTTTTTTAAATATTTAATAGACCTTACAAATTAATATATTTGATAACAAATAAAATTTAACCAAGAAATCTAAAACCACCATGATACACTTAAACACAAACAAAATCATTATCACTACCGACTTTTCGGAAACATCTTTGTTAGCCATTAAACACGGGGGCTTCCTAGCGCAGTTCACAAAGGGAGAAGTTTATTTAGTACATGTTATCACCAAGCATTGGGAAAAATTCAATGTATTTACTCCAAGTATTACAGTTGATAATATTGAAAAAGCCTCTTCTGCAGTAGAAACAAAATTAGAAGAAATGGCAACAGTAATTAGACAAAATTATAGCGTTCCTGTAACAACAGTTGTAAATACGGGTAATCCAACAACTGAAATTATAAAATTTGCTAAAGAAATTAATGCAGGGTTAATCGTTATGGGAACTCATGGTTACAGCGCTTGGGAAGACCTAACAATTGGTAGCAACGCTTTAAAAGTTATTACAAAAAGCCCTTGCCCGGTAATGACGATGAGTCAGTTTGCTGATAAAGTTGGATACAGTAAAATAGTATTGCCTATTGATACTTCGGAACATACACGCCATAAAGTTGTGTTTGCTATTGAATTAGCTAAAGAATTCTCTGCACGTATTTGTGCCATTGGCTTATTAGCTGATGATGAGGGAAGTAAAAAACCAGCAATGGAAGTGATGCTTAATCAGGTTGCTGAAGCAGCAAAGGCTAAAGGTGTGATGTGCGAAACCGAATTAATGGAAGATGTAAAAAACAGAGCAGTTGCGACAGTTCAATATTGTCAAAAAGTAGGGGGAGATCTTATTACAATTATGACAGATCAGGATGCTGAAATTAGCGGACTATTTTTAGGGAATTATGCCTTACAAGTTATCCATCATTCCAAAGTGCCTGTAATTAGTGTAAAACCTGCTAATATAGATGAAGATGCAGGTTGGGGCGACATGTTAGCGGGAACCTAATCGGTTTTAATATTTTAAATTATATTTAAGAAGAGCGTCTCGAAGGTCGAGGCGCTCTTTGTATTTTATATCAAATACATTTATTAAATAGTCCAATGTCAGTTCGAGTCACGCTATAGCGTGAAGACCTAATACCAATCATAATATATAAATAGTCCAAACCACATAGATTACATAGTTCACATAGAATGCTTATTTAACCTATGTTTCCTATGTGCCTATGTTGTTC
>JAYVDU010000308.1:0-4358 GCA_043749245.1 Bacteroidota bacterium
ATTGTAATAATTGTTACAACGTATTTTTGATCGAATTGCGAAGCACTCAACGATTCATATATGAAAATATAAAATAGAGTTAAAAGAGGCAAATTTTGCTGAGATAGTTGGCTACTATCTCGAAAAATTTAATCCCGATTTATCGGGATAACCAAAAAGATACATAACAAAATTATTAGATAAATTTTAAACAGGCTCTAAATCTGTTATACTAATTTTCTTTCTAAAATATACAATAGAAGCAAAGTTATTTTATTTTAAAAAAAATATTGGTATAGATCATAAATCCAATCGGGACAAGGCATTCCATTGCTGCATGTTTAATTGATAAGGGTGCAAACATTAAGTTTGTACAATCCTTATAAAAAAAATCCCCATATTTCTATGAGGATTTTTTAATGTAGTATTTACTATAAA
Source organism: Bacteroidota bacterium (assembly GCA_043749245.1). Taxonomy (GTDB): domain Bacteria; phylum Bacteroidota; class Bacteroidia; order B-17B0; family Aurantibacillaceae; genus UBA4416. The sequence continues at coordinate 418 of JAYVDU010000308.1, forward strand.
ACGAAGTGTCGGATAAGAAAACTTCAAGTTCTAGGATTGCGAAGTCTTAAACAATAGGAGTTTGCTTTTGCAAATGACTATTTTTAAGGCAAGCGTAACGAAGAAATTGGCGTGTTCTTGCTGACACTAGTTAATTAATTTACTTTAATTAATTCCACATCAAATACCAACCAAGCTTTCGCTGGAATCACTGGAGGCATACCGTTTTCGCCATATCCTAATTGGTAAGGAATAATTAACTTATTTTTCCCACCTTCTTTCATTAATTGTAAACCTTCTGTCCAACCTGGTATCACTTGATTTAAACCAAAAGTTGCTGGTTGACCTCTATCTACAGAACTATCAAATTTAGTTCCGTTTAATAAGTATCCTGTATAATGAACCGTTACTTGATCAGTAGCTATAGGGGTTTTACCTGTACCTTCTTTTTCAACAACATAACGTAACCCGCTTGCGGTAGTTTTGGCGTTACCATACGTTTCGGTTAAAGTCTTTTCCATTAATGCTTTTTCGGCAGTAGCCATCGCTTCTTGCTTAGAAGATAAGCCCGCTTTTGCAGTTTCAAAAACGGTTGGCGCATCAAATGCTTCAGCTTCTTTACCTTTACGTAAAATAATCAAATGTACTAATGTATCGCTTCCTGCAATTTTATTAACTACATCCATACCTTCAACTATATTGCCAAACACGGTGTGTTTTCCATCTAACCAATCGGTTTTAACATGAGTAATAAAAAATTGACTACCATTAGTGCCAGGGCCAGCATTAGCCATTGATAAAATACCAGGGCCAACATGTTTTAATGAAGGATCAAATTCATCAGGAAATTTATAACCAGGATCTCCGGTGCCAGTGCCTAATGGGCAACCACCTTGTATCATAAAGTTAGGAATTACACGGTGAAACTTTAAACCATCGTAGTAAGGCACGCCTTCTGCTTTAGCTGTGTTTTTTATTGAACCTTCTGCTAAGCCAACAAAGTTAGCTACAGTCATAGGTGTTTTTTTAAATTCTAAAGCGCAAATAATGTTTCCTTTATTTGTTTCAAATTTGGCGTACATGCCCTCGGGTTGTTTACTTAAAAATTCTTTGTCCATTTTACTTAGTTTTGCTTTTTTATGTTTTTTATGTTTATCAGGGTTCGCGGCTACTAATCCTATAGATACAAGTGCAAACAGAGATGCTAAAATTATTTTTTTCATTTTGGTTATATTAACGTTTAATTTAAACTAAAATATAGGTTATTGTGTAGGAGGCATTTGTTGTGCCGTTGGCGCACCAATGTTCACTAATTCTACCTCAAATACTAATGGAGAAAATGGAGGAATTGGTCCCGCACCTCTTGGGCCATAAGCAATACTTGAAGGTAATACTAATTTAGCCTTTCCGCCTTTAGCCATTAATTGTAATGCTTCATCCCAACCAGCAATGACTTGTTGTTGACCAACAATAAATTTAAATGGCTCTGGACGACCATAAGACGAATCAAATTCTTTTCCGTCTAACGTTGTACCTTTGTATTGAACCGTTACTTCATCACCTGCTTTAGCTAATACACCTTTTCCCTTTACAGTTTCAATGTAAATTAAACCTGATGCCGTTGGTTTAACAGTAATTTTATTATCAGCCAAATATTTTTCCATCATTGGTTTTTCACCTTCAGATAATTTAGCCACTTCAGCCTGTTGTTGCTTTTGATTAGCATCTAATTCAGCTTTGGTTTTAATATCAATCATTTTCATTTCAACTACCAAAAAATCGCCAGGCTTAATAAATGGAGGTAATTCTTTTGCTTTTTGAGTTTTCATATAAAATGAATCAGCACTTACAACAAACGAAGCACTATCATTTTTTGCCATCATCATCATAGCATCTTCTAAACTTCCAATAAAAGAAGATTTAGGTAAAATAAATTTAGTTACACCAGATCCATCTTGGCTTACTAAAGAACTATTTACTAATACCGAATCGTTTGATTTTAATTTGAAGATGTATTTAAAAGCAATACCATCACCTTCACCTGGTTTAGCGCCAGCTTCGTCGTGAGTATAGAATTTATAATGTAAACCGTTTTCGGCTTTTGTGTAACCTTCAAATTTTGATGAGTTACAAGATACAAGTCCTACAAGTAGTGCAGAACCTAATAGCATAGTGATTTTGTTCATGTTGTTTGTTATTTTATATCAATTATTTTTATGTTGTATACGAGTGGAGTGTAGGGTTGTATAGAGCCATTGCTACTACCTTTTTCTCCAAAAGCGAGGCGCGAAGGTACTATTATTTTTACAAATTCACCTTTTTTTAATGTGCCAATAACAATATTTAACCCTTTAACTAATTGGTCGGGAGTTCCATAGGTGAATTCAAGTTCTTGTTTTTTATTATCGATAGGTTTTCCATCTAAAAAATAGCCTTCATATTCTATCTTAATGCGTTTACCCATAGAAATAGGTTGACCGTTCGTTTTTTCTTTTTGAAGCATATAAACTCCATCACAATCGAAATCTGCAGATGGATAGTTTTGAGATACATAAGCATCAATTTTTTTAAGTTCTTGGAGTTCCACATCCTCGGCATCTCTATACTCCACCATTTTTTTGAGAGCGCTATATTCGCCTTTAGAAATAATTTGGTTTAGTTTGATATCCATTTTAATTAATGAATCCTTAGCGCAAAAAGATGGGACAACGGTATCGAAATAATTTCTGAAAAACACTTTAGGGTTAATATAAAAAGAAGCACTATCGCCTTCAACCATATTTAAAAAATAGGGATTACACGAATGAGTTAATTCGTTTTTTGACAACACGATGTAAAGACCATTTTGCGCATCATGCTTAGTATCCCAAAATATAGAGTCTGCTTGAGTTCTCATAACAGCATCAACCACCAATACTTGATCGGGTAAAGGATGATCATTGCCATCGCCTAAAACCAATAATTTAAAATAAAAACCGTCGTTGTTCCTTGCGTAACCATCAATAGCAGATGTATGCTTTTGACAGCTTGTAACAATACATAGGATGGCTAAACATAACGAGTAGTGGAATAATTTATTTTTTTTCATCGTTATGTTTAACACTCAAAATTTCTACATCATAAATAATAGGAGATTGTGGTGGGATTTTTTTAGAATCTCCCATCAAGCCATGAGCTAAATGGGAAGGGATTAGTATTAAAGCTTTGTCTCCAGATGTTAAAAATAAGACAGCTTTATGTAAACCATCTTCAATATTTTCCATACCAACTTTAAATTCTTTTGCACCATCTGTTTTTGATGAGTAACATTCTGTACCATCTAATAAAGATACCGTGTAATTCATTTTAATAATGTAACCGTCTTTAATAGAATCGCCTTTAGTAGCATGTTTATAAATATAATATCGAATACCACTAGTGGTTTTGATAAAAGGCATTTGATGAGACTTTTGGTAATAGTCCATTTCATCAGCTTCTTTAACAACAACTTGTTGATTGGCCTTAATAAATTGTTGCTTTACTTTTGCCTGGTTAAATACAGGTTTTTCGTTTTTAACTTCGGGTGCGCAACTAATGGTAAACAGAGGTAAAAATAGAGGTAGTAATTTTTTGTATGGAAAAACAGTATAGTTCATTAATAAAACTATTTATCGGATTCGGTTAATGTATCCACGCTTTTTTTTACTTCCTGAATATGTTCTTGAATGGTATTTGATAACCCAGTTGTATTTTGCTGAATATCCTTTTGAATGCCATTGGCAGCATCTTTGAATTCTCTGATTCCCTTCCCTAAAGCGCGTGCAATGTTTGGAACTCCTTTTCCTCCAAATAGAAGTAATATAACAAGTAAAACCATTACAACTTCACCTCCACCTAAATTAAGGAATAATACAAAAAGATTAATCATGGAAACAAAAGTACTAATTAGTATTTAGAGCTTGTGTAAAATTTGGTTATATTTT
>JAYVDU010000309.1:0-4355 GCA_043749245.1 Bacteroidota bacterium
TTAATTAATGATATTGCTGGACCATCAGTTGTAGTAACAAGTACAACGGCAATCAAATGTTTCGGGCAAAGTAATGGAGCAGCTACTACTACAATTACAGGTGGCGTAACTCCTTATAATATTACTTGGTCTGGTAATGCAACGACAGTTCAAAATGTTACTAATTTTAATGCAGGTTTACATAACATCACCGTGACAGATGCTGCTGGATGTGTAGGTACAGCAAGTGTTAATATTACACAACCTCCAGTTTTAACAAGTGCTATTGGCAGTTTCTCTAATGTTACTTGCGCAGGCTTAACAAACGGACAAGCTACAATGTTGGTGAATGGCGGCACTCCGAATTACAGTTATATTTGGACGCCAAGTGCACAAACATCCTTAGTAATGAATAATGTGGGGGTTAATACTTATACTTGCAATGTAACCGATGTAAATTTATGTACGACTTCTCAAGTAGTAACGATTTCTCAGCCTACTCCATTAGTAATGACAAGTTCTTCTTTTACGAATGTATCTTGTTTTGGATTTAGCACCGGACAAATAGTAACTAATGTTTCAGGAGGTACACCAGGATTAACTTATTCATGGACACCAACGCAAACTAATAGTGGTATTATAGGAGGATTAGTTCAGGGTCCGTATAGCTTAGTTGTGAAAGATGCCAATAACTGTTCAATTAATGCCAATTTTACGATTTTACAACCATCAGCATTGGCAAGTTCAGCAACGTCTTTACCCGCAAAATGTGGTATAGCAAATGGATCAGCTACAACTACAGCTACTGGCGGTAATGGAGGATATAGTTATTCTTGGAATACAGCACCAGCTCAAGTGGGTACTGTTGCAACAAGTATGTCGCCAGGAAACTGGAACTGTACAATTATTGATAGTAAGGGTTGCTCATTAACTCAAACGGTGAATGTGGCCAATGCAGCAAGTCCTGTTATAAGTGGTTTTACCACTACTCAACCACTTTGTTTTGGGCAGCAAAACGGATCTATAGCTATTAATTATACATCTGGTACACCAAGTTATTCAGTAGCCTGGTCTAATGCAATATCTCCGGTTCAAACCACAAGTGGCTTATCACAAACTGTAACAGGCGTAGGTTCTGGTGTATATACAGCAACGGTTACCGATTCTTATGGCTGTTCTACTTCAGGTTTTGGAACTGTAAATCCAGCTCAATTTTTAGGAATAAATGCGTCGGCAATTCAAACCATTTGTTATGGGCAAAGCGCACAGATATATGCAGCAGGTTTTGGTGGAGTTACAAGCTCGCCATATACATATACGTGGACGCCTGCTATGGGTAGTGGCGGCGGACCTTTGACGGTTAGTCCAACTGTAAATTCATTTTATACAGTAACGATGAGTGATGTTAATGGTTGCTCAACTTCACCCATAGTTATTACAGTAAACGTGATGCCATCTTTATCTGTTACAGGTTTCGCTGTAACTAAATGTGATGGAAATATGGTTACTTTAAGTCCAACATTTACTAGCCCAGGTAATGGCGGTGTTCCTCAATATAATTACTCTTGGAGTAATGGAGCAACAACAAAATCGATTACTGTAAATGCTAATTATTTAACTACTCCAAATGTTTATACTGTAACCGTTGGAGATGGCTGCACGATTCCAAGTGCTAATGGTATATTTACTATCAATGTAAATCCTTTACCTACTGGTAATTTTGCTGCAAATACTATGACTGCTTGTGTGCCATCAAGTATCACGTTTTCGGCAACGTCAAGTAACCCAAGTACAGATACATATAGTTGGTATGCGAATCAAAGTGGCATTGGGTTAACTAATCCATTATCTTATAATTTTACTTACGCTGATACTTTTTCGATAGATGTAGAAATTATAAGCGCGTTAGGTTGTTCAGTAACAGTTACCAAAAAGAATTATATTATCATTTATCCATTACCAATAGCTGGGTTTTATGCTGCACCATCAACTGCAAGCATACTATCGCCGTATATTACTTTTACAAATACGTCTCTTGGAGCAGTTAGTTATATATGGGATTTTGGAGATCCAGCGGCTCAAATAGGCGGGAATAATTCAACATTTGTGAATACAAATCACAACTATGGTTTTGCAGGAACTTATAATGTGAGTTTATTAGCAACATCCATTCATGGTTGTACCGATTTTGTATCTCACCCAATAGAAATAACGCCTGATTTTGCCCTATATATACCAAATTGTTTTACGCCAGATGCAAATGGAAAAAATGATATGTTTCAACCCTTAGGTATAGGGATAGATGAAGATAATTACCGTATGGATATTTTTGACAGATGGGGAGAGAATATTTTTACTAGTAATAACTTCCGTAAAGGATGGGATGGTACTGTAAAAGGAAGTACTAAAACTGCCCCTCAAGGCGTGTATATTTATAAATTACAAGTGTTGGATTTACAGGGCGGGAAACATCCATACGTAGGACACGTAACCGTTATAAGAGAAAATCAATAAGCTAATTGATTAGTTTTTTATGTAATCGCCTCCAATAAATATTGGGGGCGATTTTGTTTTATAAAATTAATGTATTTTTGTGCCATGACTAACGTTGCTATATTTGCCTCAGGAGAAGGAACAAACGCTGAAAATTTATTTCACTATTTTAAAAATGATACTCGAATTAAAATAAAATTAGTTTTAACAAATAGCGATACAGCAGGCGTTATAGCGAAAGCGGAAACGCATAAAAAAACAGTTCAATTAATAAGTAAAACATCGTTGAATGAATATTCGGCCCAAATTATTGAATTTTTAAAAGCAGAAAATATTAATTTAATTGTTTTAGCAGGATTTTTATTGAAAATTCCAGCTGATTTTGTAAAAGCATTTCCAAATCAAATCATTAATATACATCCTTCGTTATTGCCTAAATATGGCGGAAAAGGAATGTTTGGAGCTAATGTACATAAGGCGGTTGTTGAAAATAAAGAAATTGAAAGTGGAATTACCATTCATTATGTAAATGAGGAATACGATAAAGGCACATTTATTTTACAGGAGAAATGCTTAATAGATGATAACGAAACCGTAGAGTCATTGCAGCAGAAAATTAGAAAATTAGAATTGGAATATCTGCCAAAGGCTATTGAAAAAATTATTTCTGAGTAGTAGTTTTTCTTTGACGTAAAAATAATACTTCTCCTATTTTCAATTTATCGTCTGGTTTTAATTTATTTTTTTTGCAAAGCATATTTAACCTAATACCGTGTAATTGAGAAATTGACTTTAGTGTTTCATTTTTTTGCACAACATGATAGGGCTCTAGGGCTCTTCGGCGTTTTTTTTGTATGTAAATTTTTTGTCCGTATTGGATTTTATCTGTTTTTGAAAAATCATTAATGATAAGTAGTTGATCTAATTCAACATTAAAATCATGTGAGATTTTGTAATACGAATCGTTTTCTTTAGCTATAACAAATCTTACATGGTTAAAGCGATATACTTCCCTAATTGTCATTTCAGACTTAATAGTTGAAGCAATTGGTAATGTTTGTTTAGGTGTAGTTTCAATTGAGTTTAAGTCTTGTAAATTATAGCGTTCAATTAATTCGATTAATCTTTGAGGATATTTGGAGTCGGTTGCATAGCCAGCTTGTTTCAATCCATGGCACCATCCTTTATAATCATTTATGGGTAATTCAAATAGGGGCGCATAACGCGATCGTGAAAATAAAAAAAGGCTATGATCGCTATATGAATCTAATGCTTTTTCATATTTACGAAAACATTCATTTTCTTCGTCATCATTCATAATGTAAGAATCCCCACCCCATTCTTTATGGCATTTAATACCAAAATGATTATTGGCATTACGGCATAAAGGGCTATTCCCACAGCCACTTTCAAGCATGCCTTGAGCTAAAGTGATGCAAGCGGGAACTTTATGTAAATACATTTCTTTAATAGCATCATCCTTAAACGTAGAGATATAATCTTCTGGCGTAAGTGTAGTTTGCCCATACATAAAATGAGTGAGAAGTATAAAAACGATCAGTACTTGTTTCATTTTTTTCGTTTCGTTTTTAAATTTAATTTTTGTGCGTCATTCATTTTTTCTATACAGGTAGTAAAAGCTACAGAAGATATAGACTTGATGTTATGTTCTATAAATGCAAACGTTTGTTTGGGATAAGCATTAAAGGATTCTCGTAAAGCCCAGCCAACTGCTTTTTGAACATAATATTCTTTATCTAACAATAAATTTGAAATCAATTTTTCTGAAATTTCATAGTTTATAAATTCAGTTTTAGTACGGGCATAATAATACAAAGATATTAATGATTGTCTACGTTTCCATAAATTTGAAGAAGAATTCC
>JAYVDU010000310.1:0-4349 GCA_043749245.1 Bacteroidota bacterium
GGAGCTCACATGGCATCTTTAGTAATGAAGCCAGATGTGATGGAATTTATTGATCATATTACCGCAGAAGGTGGAGCTAATATTAGTTTAGAAGAAATATCATTTGAGCGCATCCCTGATGAATTAAAAAATAAAACATTGAAAGATTTAGAAATTCGAAATCGTTCAGGAGCCAATATTATAGGGTACAAAACAGCTTTGGGCGAATATATTGTGAATCCAAGTGCTGATACAAAAATTATCCCTCAATCTAAATTATTTGTTTTAGGAACACCTGAACAAATCAACGCCCTCAAAGTAATACTTAGTTAATTTTAATCGAAGTAAATACACCCTTTATCATTAATTTTTAATAATTTGTGTGTTAAAATTGTCATTTATTCCAAATAAATTGTATATTTTAGGTGCTATAAAAACACCCTCATATAAAATAGCCATGTTGCCGACAGCACAAACACAAATGAAGATAACAAGGCTATAGCATGTGACCATTAAAAAACAATAAACATCTACACATGAAATTACTTTTCACAACAATTATTTCGATTATTTCGATTATCGCTTTAGCTCAAGCGCCTCAAAAAATTAGTTATCAGGCAGTTGCCAGACAAGCTAGTGGAGCAGTCATATCTAATGCGCTCATTGGCGTTAAATTTATTATTTACCAAGGCACTATTAGTAGTAGTACTATTAGTTACGAGGAAACTCATAATGCTAATACTAATCAGTTTGGTTTATTTACGTTATCTATTGGAGGAGGCTCTATTACTATTGGAGCATTTAATACAATTAATTGGGCTACAGGTCCTTATTTTATTGAGACTCTCATTGACCCTGCCGGAGGAACTTCTTATTCGTCAATTGGTGCACAGCAACTATTGAGCGTGCCTTATGCCTTATATGCTGAAAAAGCTGGTAATTCAAGTCCAACTCCAACAATTAATATCAATGCACCAAATATGATTACTACTGCAGGAACTGGCGTTTATAACATTTCTGTTCCTTCTTATTCAGCAGGTGCAGGAATTTCTATTTCTTCGGGAATTATAGCAAATACAGCTACTTCCATTACACCAACATTAGTAGCGGGTGCAAATATGATTGTAAACCCTATAGGAGCCAGTAATAGTTACACGGTCTCTTCTCCAAATTATTCTTTATCAACGCCATCAAATACAGTACTTTTATTAAGCAATGGTGTCAATAATTCAACAGCAATTATTCCTACTCAATTACTATCTTTATCAGGAAGTACTTTAACAGCAGGCGTACCAAGCAATTCAGTTAATTTAGCAACACTTCCTAGTGTGTGGTCAAATTCAGTCGGTGTGTTATATCCAACAATTTTAACTAATAGCATTGGTATTGGAACTAGTGGACCTTTGACCGATAAAATGGAATTAAATTATAGCTCATCACCTTCATCTTCACACCTCCATTTAAAACAAACTGGAGCAGATCCTTTTTCGAGAATTAAATTTTCGAATACTCTTATTCCATCAAAGTATTGGTTAAATTCAGTTACATCATCAACTTTGGATGCAAATTCAGGATACAATTTTTATTATAATAATGGAGCCGGTGGTAAAAATTTATTTACTGTGGCTGGAGATGGTAAAGTTTCAGTTAATCCATTTTCTTTATCTTACTCTGCTTTATTAGATGTTAATGGTGGGATTGAATTAGATTCAACGTTATCCTTTGTTGGTTTAAATGCTATGCCTCCAGCATCAATAGGAAATACTGGAAGATTTTATTTTGACAAAGTTGCTTCTAAATTTATGGTTTCAGAAAACGCAGGCGCATACAAGCCTTTGTTTTCTGCATCTCCATGGGTTCAAGGTATTGGAACAGTTACTCTTACAAATATAAATAATCAGGTTGGTATAGGAACAAATGCTCCGGCATCATTGTTAGATATTCAAAGTACAAATACGTCAACATTAATAACTGCACCAATTTTAAATGTTGTTAATACTCATTCAACTTATGCAACTCCAACAGGCATGGTAAATATTCAAAATAAAGCAGGTACTGGTCCAGCATTATATGTTGAAAATAAGACGTTGAGTTCTGGAATAGTTTCAGTTTTAAGTAATATTAATAACAACAGTTCGGCTATTGATGCTACTAATAACGGAAAAGGTATTGCCATTTCAGCACACAAAGGTATTTCTGATACTGGGACTGTGGCAAATTTTTATAACCAAGCTTCAACAAATGGCGCAAATATTTTAGTTGTCTCAACTTCCGGAAAAGGTCAAGCTATTTATGCTCAAAACACTAATATGAGTTCTCTTGTTACTACTGCAAACGCCGCTCAATTTCAAAATTTTGGCAGCTCTGCTACGTTAGATGTAACTAATAATAGTTCTGGGACAGCAATTCATGCAACTTGTGGACTAACAGTTACTGGTAGTAGTAATGTGGCATTAAATATTGATAATGGGCATTTGAAATCAACTGGAACTAATGTGACTTTCATATCTACAGCTTCATTGCAATCATTCTCTGTTACAGGCAATGATGTTGCTGGAAGCGTTTTAATAGCAACAACCTCATTTACTATTATTCCAGCAGGTCAAGACTTAATTTCAATCACTTTTAATAAGCCTTTTGCTCCAGGAGTAGTTCCAGTTATTATGCTTACACCAACAAATGCAAGTGCCAGTGCAATACAAGTTTATGTATCTAGTTCAACTAATACTGGATTCAAAATTGCAACTAATACTCCCTCAAGCATAAACACCACATATAGTTTTAACTATTTTGTTATTGAATAAATTTCTTACTTCATTAATCTATAATTAGTTAAAGAATAAAATAAAAATATCTGCACATGAAAAAATTTTCAACAACACTCTTAAGTATTGTCTCTATATATGTAATGGCTCAGGCGCCTCAAAATATTAATTATCAAGCTATTGCAAGGGATGCGAGTGGTCAGTTATTGCAAGGACAAAGCATCGTTGTTAATGTAAAATTCTACAATAATAATTTTGCTACCACGTCTTCGTATGAGGAAAAACAAACCCCAATAACTGATAATTATGGATATTTTAATTTATTACTTGGAACTGGCACACCTATTTCAGGATCTTTTAGTAATATCACTTGGAATAGCGGATCAGTTCAGTACGAGTTGTATTTAAATGGGACACTTTTAGGCTCTAAAACTACTTTTGCGAGCGTACCTTATGCCTTATATTCTAATGGGGGATTGCCAGCAGGAACAACTGGACAAACGTTATATTTTGATGGAACTTCCAATACGTGGAAAGCCACTAGCAATTTATTTAGCAATAATTCTATTGTAAGTATTGGAACCACAGCAAATTTTGGAGCCAAATTAAATATATTGCAAACTTCTGATTCTAGCGGTTTACATATACGAAATACAAGTGCTGTTGGAAGACACGCCGGTATAAGAAGTTTTGTAAACGGCAGTTCTACATACAGCTCTGCGAATCCAGCATCAACGGCTATTATGGGAAGCCATAACCGAGTAATTAATAATGGAACTGGTGAAGCGGTGGGAAGTTATAATGAAGGATATGGCTTAAGTAATTCGGTGGGCGTTTTTGGCCTTGCTGGATCTTTAAGTAACACCGCAAATGTAATAGGTGTATTTGGAACCACGTCAGGGTCTTCCAATGATCGCTGGGCTGGTTGGTTCGATCAGGGTGCGGTGTTTATTAGAGACTCTTTGTTTTTAGGAAAATCTGTAAATCCTGGAAATTCTGGAGACGTGTTAACAAGAACGACAACGGGGCGTGCCGTATGGTCTTCGGGAGCAAATCCAATTAATTTTTCGGCAAGTTTATTAGGAGCGTTTACGGTGCCTAATGGTTCATTAACTCCTATAACTTTTAATAATATGGATTATAATAATACGGGAGGAAGTTTTAATGGAACAACCTTTATAGCTCCAGTAGAAGGGATTTACCATGTAGATGGTTCAATTACTATTAATACTACAAACGTCACTGGTTATAACTTCCAACTTCAAATTATAAAATCAGGCAGCACCTACAGAATGTTTAGTCAGTATGTTTCCACTCCAAATTCTCAACTACAAAATAGTATCAGTGCCGATGTACATTTATCTGTAGGCGAAACTATACAATTGGGTGTTTGGCATGATAACACAGCAGGAATTGGGTTACTAAGTACAGTGCCTAGCCGTAATTATTTTAACTGCCATAAAGTAAACTAAAAATGAAAAAACTAATTTATCTTTTTACAATAATAGGCTGCAAGGCATTTTCTCAAAGTCTTTCTCCTCAAGTTATAAACTCTGCTGGAGGCTATGGTACTATTGGCACAGGAACTAATAGCATAGAGGTATA
>JAYVDU010000311.1:0-4326 GCA_043749245.1 Bacteroidota bacterium
TCTGTCTTTTGATCTAATGTACTTACTCTGCAATAAAGAACTTTCATAATTCACGATTTTAGCTAATGATGTTTATATCCTAAAAATAGGAATAAATAAGCAGAATACAATAGTTTTTAACCGAAAAATCAATTTATTATTTTCACAATTTGGGGTATACTCTAAAAATGGGAGTTTGCATATTTAAAGAAGTTCTGTTATCTAAGTAATCTAAAATGTTATTGAATCTAATTAAATAATAAATTAATCACAGTAATTATGTGATTATACTATTAATATGTTTTTTTAAGAAATTTTATTTTTTTATTATTAGAATTTTATTTAAAAATCAGAATTTATAATAGCATAAGCATCCTCATAGTCATATGTCAAAAGGATGTACCCCTTTTCTGTAATTTGCAATGTTAAATACCCGCCCTTGCCCTTGGGATCATTTTTAGGAAAAAACCAATTGCAGAAATATTCCTTTTTTAAATTTAATATCGAATCAAATACTTCGGATTTATTATGACCATATGTTTTCTCCTGACAAAATTGAGGTTGGAAATACTTAGTGCTTAATATAATTTTAATAGAGTCGTACAAATTGAATATTGTTTCGTTTTTTGTATTGGATACTATAAAATTTATATCGCACCGCAAAAGTTTACGTTTGAAAAAGAATAAGTTTGTTAGCGCTGCTTTATGGTGGTCAAAAATTTGATCTTCAAATACAGCATATTCAAAAACTAAACTATCCCCTTTAATCTCAACAGGAAATATTCCTTTTTTTATTTTGATGGTTTTCAAAGTATTTGTCATTGTCATTCCCCAATTCAATCCCCATATCGGTTCTAAATTTTGAGCTTTAAGAATGATTGAAATCAAAAAAGCTAATCCCGAAAATATTAGTTTTAAATAATTAGTTTTACCCATAAATAAATTAATTAAAAACACATTTAATAATAATTATATTCATAAAGTGGCGCACATTGAGTGGAATTTGGCAATAAAATTGAATTTAAAAATTGTCTGCTTATAGCTGTTGCTAAATTAATTTACAATTGATTTGGATTAAAATAAAAGCCAATAGATAGTTGCTAGGCTAATAAATACTTATTGTTATTTTTATATATTCACATTAACAAACCCAATACGCCTTGATATTTTTTTTAAAATGGTGGATTAAATTTGTATAATATTGTTGGTTATAAGTTCTGCAATGTATTCTTCTTTAGATTTTTCACACTTTGCAAATTGTTTAAAAAAAATTGAAGAGACTTTACATTGTTTACTCATCAAACTAATTAGTTTATCATGAATATCTTGGTCATTATGGCTAGTTTTGGTTCTTGTTATATAAATTCCATTGTGCCAAAATTCAAACCAATGGTGATCACCTTCAACTTGCTTAAACCCTTTCTTTAATAAATGCTTATTTGTTGTTTTAGCCTTAAGTGCAGCCATTTTATTTGTCTTTAACTTTTAAAACAATTAGAGTAATATATTTTTTAGCATCAAGTAAATGCGAGCTTAATTTGTCATCTTCAATTTGCGTTAATCTTCTGTAAGTAAAGTCAAATTGTTCGAACAAATCTTGCTTTGCTTCATGCATTGTTTTGCCAAAAGCATAAATATCCAACAGATAATTTTCAACTGTAACTGATTTGTTATCGTCAGAGGTTATCCTAAATGTTATAGGACTTTTTAAATGATATATTCTCTTCTCGGTTTCGATATGTTCAAAGCTTAAAGATAATTCCGCTTCTTTTTGATTATATACATGCAATATTTTTTTAGAAATTTTGCCTTTAGAGTCTTTAGTTAGTAATAACTTTCCAACTGCTTCAGTTAGTTCAGATTGCCTATTTAAGTTTATCTCTTTAATATCAACTGTAAGCAAGGCTTTTTGCTTAATTGTCATTTTTCTGACTTTTGCTAACAAAATATATTCATCATCAACTTTTCTTTTTACGACGGTAAAGGGCTTAGTTCCAACTGAATTACTAAACTCATATACTGCGTTAATTACATTATTTTTTAATAATGGTTCTTTATATTTGTCAGCAATTTTTTGAAAGTCACCGTCATTTACAGAATTTAAAATAAAATTAAAATCTTTATTTAATTGATTATATTCTTTTTTTATTGCAAATAAACTTGGTGTTTCAGGAATTCTAAAACCTTGTACTGCAGAACCCTTAAAAAAACCAACAAAAATTATTTTTACTTGATCTAATTTTAAAATTTCGTAAGGCGTTGAATCAATTAATGCATTAATTAAATTTTGAGTATTATCCCCGATTTTTTTTAGTAGCTCCCAGCTAATTGTGTGGTTTTCTTCTTCTTTACCTGCAACACGAACTAATAATTCATCTTGTAAGTCAACAAAGTTCTTTTTTGTCGCCATAATTATAATTAATGCCTAAGTTGTTAAAAATTCATTAAACTCAATTATTAGAGAAAATTTAAAAACGCTTGCAGGCAGATTTTAAATTATCACATAATTTTCAAATATTAAAAATTAGGTGGTATTAATATTAAACAACCTACGAATAAAATTACAAAAATTATAAATTTTAAAGTTAAAAAGAAAATATATGTAATATATCATTTTCTTGTAAGTCAATAATTTTTTATTTGATCCTTTTATAAACCATAATAACTATCTAAATAATCTTTAATTGATTGTTAGTAATGTAAAACTATAACATGATTTGA
The DNA here is from genome assembly GCA_043749245.1 of Bacteroidota bacterium. Taxonomy (GTDB): domain Bacteria; phylum Bacteroidota; class Bacteroidia; order B-17B0; family Aurantibacillaceae; genus UBA4416. The sequence goes on from JAYVDU010000311.1 coordinate 2,701, forward strand.
TTTCAAATCCAATACACTTTGGTAACATTCGGGTAATGCTGCCAAGGTCTTTCTAAGGCTACCATGTTCTACATATAAAACCCAAACAACCTTGCCCAACTCCGCTACTAACTTATTTTCAGTATTATCATAAAGATTTAGGTAGGCTAATTTATTTGTGTAAAATATTCGGTGTTAGATTCAATTTCACTTTGTGGTTCGTTCATTAATATATCATCTTTCTTATTTCAATTCCTTTCTTTCTATAACCCCTCTGAATGATGGTATTTTACTTAGGTGCTGTAACCAAAGCATACGTTCTTATAAGTACGGCTCTAAGCCGTGTATCTGTTACAGGCTGCATTTCTTTTGTCCGCCACCTTGCCTCATTTTATGATTTAATTAGAAATAAATAGTGATTACTTTATCTTCACAAAGAGTCAACGATTTACCGTCCAACCAAGTCCATGCTTCATAATGCAAAACACCACCATCTCCTATAAAATTCGGAAAAATTGATTTAGTTATTCTTGCTGCAACTCCCAAGGTGATTAATACCTGTTCTTTCGTAAAGCCAATTTCAATTTTAGATGCAACGTTATTTGAAACTTGCTGCTTACTTGAACTTGTCATTTTTAATTCATTTATTCTTTCAGCTTCTTCTTTTATTCGTTTTTCATTTTGTTGATTAATATTTTTAATTCTTGCTTCATAATATGCACGGATATTATTTTCTTTTTTTTGAAATTCGAATTCAATTTTTCTCTTTTGCTCCTCATATTTCTTTTTAAATGTTTCTTCTGAATTTCGTAAACTATCTCTATTAGTTTTTGAGGATTTAAACTCATTTAATCTAATTTCATAAGATTTTCTTTTCTCTGTATCGCTTAAAATTTCATATCCTTCAAGTATAGCCTTAAACATTTCTTCAAAATACTTTTCGCCTTCATTTTTATCTGGATGAAATTTTAATGATAGTTTCCTATATGCAGTTTTGATTTCTTGCAAACTGGAATCTTCTTTGATACCTAAAATATAGTAGTAGTCTCTCATTTTATCAATTTACCAATTGTATAATTTATTATCATTGTTAAAGAATTAGTGATAATACCCATAGTTATATTCAAGGTTTTTTTAAACTATTTAAAACTTATTCAAGAAATTGTCAGAAGTTAATTTCTATATGGGTAATAAAATCAGTTGTATTTTTATCAAACTCTGGATCATTTAAATAAGCTGTTAATCCTTTACAAAAAGGCAAGTTATTCTCATCTTTCAAAGGAAATTGAAGCCCTTCATTTAAGTTTTGCACTGTTTCCTTAATAGTATTTCCAATTCCAATGCAGCCTGATACATAAGGACAATAAGCACCATAATTAGACTCTGCTTTTTCCTATTATTATTAAATATCTTGACATAATTATTCTACAATTTCCAAATTAAACTTTACTCTACACCAATTAAATTCCTAAATTCTTGAGCTAATTTAAGTCGTGCGTCTTTAAGATCATTTTTCACTTTACTATCTAATTCTCGCCAAATTTTTGACGGAAGTAATAATTCTTCATCAGTTAGATAATTTCCATTCTTATTAGCTTGGTCATTATATCTTTGATCTGCTTTTGCTGTTTCCATATCATTGACCAC
>JAYVDU010000312.1:0-4305 GCA_043749245.1 Bacteroidota bacterium
TGATTCAATATACCAAAGTAGTTTTTACATAAAAACTGCTGCAAGTTTGTCCGAGTTAACTTTATCCAATGCAAATCCATCTTCAGCATACGCCTCATCCAATTTCATTACAGAAAACATAGCTGAAATAGTTCAGACCCCATTTTCCAAGGTATAAACTGAAATGTATTCATGCATTGTTGACCTCCAAACTAACCGTCCGAAAGTGTGGCTATACCAATGAGTTTGTGTTTCCATTTTTTTACAGCAGGTCAATTGCGTTTTTTAACTAGCAATATAACCCCCGTTTTATCTTGGTGTAACGATGATAATTTCATCGGATGATTTATTCTTATCTGCAAATTTCAGTATATTTATAGCCAGATTATTTATTGATTTTAAGGTTCCTTTTAAAAATTAGAAAATTGTTGGCACATCAGTTTACGATATCATTGGTAGGCAGCTTATTTTGAATAAGATAATTTCGAAAATAAAGCAAAACATTATGTCTTTTTTTCCCTTCTTTAATGCTAGAGAAAATGATTGAAATGTTTCTCATATTTATTTTCTTTTATAAATATTGTCTAATTATTTTAAAAGTTTTATATCTTTTTCCATAATAGTATCTTTGGTTTCATTTGTTAATAACACGATTTCCACCTTTTTTTAAACATTATTTCAATTTGGATGATGACTCATTTTTTTGAGCTGTAAAAGCTACCTCGTTCATAAAAATTAAAAGCTTCTACAAAATCTTTGGACTTGGAGCTGCATTTCAATTTGTTTTTTTTCTTCCCACAAGGTTCTTATCTTTTAAAATTTCCAATATTTTTAGCTTCACTCAAAGCAATAGCGATGGCGTGTTTTCGGTATGTTACAATCTCGTATTGGATTTCCCTGCATGTAACTCTCCTGTTTTAAATTGACGCAATACTTTAACTGCTTTTTTTGAGTAATACTTTTTTTCTCTTACATATTCCTTTATGTTTTTTATTAATCAACCGTTGCTAAATTCCTTAAAGACTTTACTTTGTCATGGTCTGTTTTTAATAATGTGTGCTGTGCTTTTATCATTGTTTGTTGTTCAATATTTAAGTTTTCTATGTCATTTTCCAATGCTTTTTCATAAGTATCTTTTGCGATGTCTTCTCCAAATTCACAAGAGTTAAGAATAGCTTTGCGGTCTTTACCTGTTATAGCTGCTTTTACATCCATCCAAACACGGTGCAATTTTCCTGCGTTCAATGTACCTTCTACTGCTGTTCCACCTAATCTGGTGACTTCATTTATTAACTTCTGTTTACATGTTTTACTTGTAGAAGAAAAATGTGCAAATAGTGTTTTTAAATCTAGCTCTTCTACTTCTTTGGCTGCTGTTTCGTAACCTTCAATTCTATCGTTATTGATTGTGATTAGTGTATTTAGAACTGCGATTGTTTTTTCGTTTTCCATTTTTTTGTTTGTTTATTTTCTTTTTAATTATTGTTATGTTTTAGTAATTATAAAATTTTTAAGAGTGTAGTTATTTTTATATTAACCTACTAGTTTAATCTAAAAAAAGCTGTTTCTAATTTTGCACTTTAGCGTTTTAATAACTATTTTTATAGGTATTAAATGTATTATTTTCATTAGTCTAATTTTTTTATAACATCATTATTATTTTTGCTAATGGTCAATTTACTTCTAGATTAGAAGCATTAGCTTAATATTTCTTATTGATATTGTTTACTAAAGAATTTTTTTTCTTTGCTGACATTATTATAAATTTTATAAAGTAATAGATCATTATTAACCATTAACTAAGTTTATTTCTAACAACCGATGCTGCTATTTTTATAAAGTTTATCAATCTTTTTCCCTCGGTATCCCAGTAGTAAGGAGTAGTTGATGCTACTTTTATAACTGATATGTTGGGATTCTCTTTACCTTCTTAAAACCAAATTTTTGCTACCGGCGTCCATAGTTCTTCAGATTTTGTTTTGACTTAAAATATTTATGCTTCACCATTTACAACTAAGTTGTTGCCCTTTGCAGAATGTGAAAAAAAGAGTTGACATTTTTGTCTGAGGATATGGCCTTATTATTATTAATATCTTTTTCCCTAAAGAACCAAATATTTCCCTTGTCGCAAACTTTTATTGCTAATCTAGGCCTACATGAAGCTCCGTCGTTTGCTTTTAAATCGGTACAAAATAGACAAATTGTTATATTATCAACTCAACTTTTCAATTTGTCAATATCTTCTTTGTTATCTATATTTTCAGAAGTGTTTATTTTAATTTTTTGTTAATTAATGATTATTTTTTTTAAACTTTATTTTAAATTTATTCTGTAAAAATGAATTAACTTTTTAGGTGAACCTTGTAAAAATTTCCAAATAGAAATTATAAATACCCATTAAAAAGTATGCCATCTATCCTTACTATCTAAGTCTGTATGGTAAATATTAAACAAATAAAATCTGGGAAATACATTACCCATAATGAGTCCTTTATATAGCGTTAGATGTTTGGACAAAAATTAAGGAGTAACAAAATAAATATGAATGTTTTGTTCTTAAAGTATTCATTTAGCCTTGTACTAAAACATTTGTTAAGCCAAAAATTGCGATGGAGATAATAAAAAAGGTATAAATATGCGATTTTGCTAATTCATTTTAAAATACGAATTATGCAAAAAAATGCATATAATAAATTAATACTTTCTGTAATAGAAAGTGCCTGCTCACAACATATCTACAATTTAATGCTGGCATAACGCATGCCATCTATACCATCCGAAATACATAAAAGAAGGGTAATTTCTGTTTACCCATTAGTACGGTTTAGAAATATATTATCGTAATTAATGTTAGCAAAGTGTGGTATTTAATTATTGTCCGATTATTATAGCACTTTTCCCGGCAACGTCCTCCTAACGGCCGTTAAGTTTCGCCGAGAACCTTGCGTCAAGTTAAATTCCCTTTTGTTTAAATTAAAGTATATACCTCCACCATTTCCATAAAATAATAATCGGATAAAAGCTCTGCACAACAGTAAGATAAAAGTTATTATCGCTTCGTATTACTCAACGACCCTGGCTAATAGTCTTGCTGGGGAAGCGTTGCTGAAAAGGAATTATACAAACTCTCCTAAAACCCGAAGTCGATGAATAGTGTATGAGCCCTAGTCTCTGATGATCGTGGCCTTAGCGTTTTATTTTGAATCTTTTTACATTCAGGGGCTTTCAGATGTACGACATAAAAATGTGCCTACGTGCTAATCTCATTGTGGTGTTTTCTAAAATAGACATTGATTATTTGTCTTATAACAAATATATTTTTTGATATCTTTTTTGCAAAAGGGCAAAAGGGCAAAAGAGCAAAAGGGCATACCTGTCCAAAAGCTGACGCTTGAAAAAATAACTAAAGAAACAATTATAGATTTTCTTGACTTTTTACAACAAACTAGTTACTGCAGCAACGTAACCCGCAATAATCGTCTTGCAGCTATTCGTTCTTTTAGTAAATTAATTACAATACGAAAATCCGGAAAGGTTATTTGAATTGAAGAAAATTATGTCAATGAAAGTAAAGGAGCACGAGCAAAAGAGCATCAATTATTTTACGACAGATGGTATAAAATTACCTCTTGAGCAACCGGATATTAGTACACATATGGGCGCCGAAATCTTGCATTACTTTGCCTCATGTACGTTAGCGGTGCCGAGTGCAGGAGATGATCGGTCTTACATCTTCCAGTATCAGGCTGGATTTCCTAACCTTGTAAAGCTTGTAGGCAAAGGTCGTAAAGCCTGGATGGTTTCGCTTCAGGAGGAACAAATCGTGTTCCTGAAAAAGTATATGCAAGAATTTCATTTGTTGGAACCACACGCTAACTAGTATCCATTGTTCGTAAATACGATAAGGGAAAAACTAACCCGTGCCGGTGTAACATACATTTTAAAAACGTATGCCAATCAGAGAAGGAAAATAAATCCAGCCATTATACCAGAAACAACCAATTGCCATTCCGGTAGTCACTCAATAGCGATGCATCTTTTGCAAGCTGGGGTTAATTTGGTTTACATATTTGATATTCTCGGACACGTATCTGTTCAGACAACTGACTTTTATGCCCGAGCAGACTCCAAAAAAGCGGGATATTTTTGAAAAGGTTTATCTATAAATGAAACTTGAAAAATTCAAAGATAAATCTTGGGAAAAAGATAATACTTTATTGAAATGGCTGAAGAATCTTAAAAAATAGTCGAATTATTATGTAAAGTGATACTGTAAAGAAGAAGCTTAAACACAACAGTTTTGAACCTATTTTATAATGTTGCTTT
>JAYVDU010000313.1:0-4299 GCA_043749245.1 Bacteroidota bacterium
CGTTGGTCGATTCCTGTGTCTATTTTTAGTTTCAAAAGTTTGTCCGTTTTAGGCACGCGCTCTGCTTCTAAAATAGTGCCCGTACGAATATCCATTTTATTGAAATCATCAAAGGATGTTTCCGGTTTAGCTATTGCAACACTAGGCAAAGTTGAAGAGTCAGCAATATTAGTGGCCTTACTATCTTCTAATTTTTTTACCTGAGCCTCTATTTCAGCATCTTCAATTTTTGCAAATAATAATTCATCTTTATTAATTTGATATCCGGCAGCCATATTGGAGGTTTGCTTAGCCGCGTGCCATTTTAAGATTGGCATATTTAACAACGCAAATAATTTAGAAGAGGTGAATGGAATAAACGGTTCGCAAACGATGGCCAAATTACAAGTAATCTGCAAGGCAATGTTCATAACGGTTTTCACGCGTTCTTCATCCGTTTTAATTAATTTCCAAGGCTCTGTTTCAGCTAAATATTTATTACCTAAGCGCGCTAAGTTCATCATTTCACTAAGCGCTTCTCTAAATCTGAATTGCTCAATGGATGCCGAAATTTTATCGGGGAAAGATGCTAGTGCTTCTAATACAATTAAGTCTTCTTTGGTATAACGTTCTGCTGCTGGTACTTGTCCATTGTAAAACTTATGTGTTAATACAAGTGTTCGGTTTACAAAGTTTCCTAAAATAGCAACTAACTCATTATTGTTTTTTGATTGAAAATCTTTCCAGGTAAAATCATTGTCTTTATTTTCAGGGGCATTGGCGCAAAGCGTGTAACGAAGCACATCTTGCTTATCTTTAAACTCTAACAAATATTCGTGTAACCAAACAGCCCAATTGCGAGAGGTCGAAATTTTATCTCCTTCTAAATTTAAAAATTCATTAGCAGGAACATTATCAGCTAAAATAAAATCGCCATGTTCCATTAACATGCTTTGAAAAATAATACAATGAAATACAATATTGTCTTTCCCAATAAAATGAATTAAGCGAGTTTCTTTATCTTTCCAATACAATTCCCAATCGTTAGGGCGTAATTCTTTAGTAGCAGAGATATAGCCTATTGGCGCATCAAACCAAACATACAACACTTTTCCCTCGGCTCCTTTAACAGGGACGGGGACACCCCAATCTAAATCGCGGGTCATAGATCGAGGTTGCAAACCATCACCACTATCTAACCAACTTTTGCATTGCCCGTAAACGTTATTCTTCCAGTCTGTATGTTTGTCTAAGTATGCTTGTATTTTGGGTTGTAATTTATCTAAAGGTAAAAACCAATTTTTAGTTTCTTTCAAAACAGGTTTGCTTCCACTTAATGTTGATTTTGGCTCAATCAGATCGGTTGGGTTTAATGTACTGCCGCATTTTTCGCACTGATCGCCATAAGCATTTGTATTGCCGCATTTAGGACAGGTTCCCACAATATAACGGTCGGCAAGGAATTGTTTTGCTTCATCGTCATAATATTGTTCGGTCACTTGCTCGGTAAAAACACCTTTATCATATAATACTTTAAAAAAATCAGAAGCTGTTTGATGATGGATTTTACTGGATGTTCGAGAGTACACATCAAAAGAAATTCCAAATTCTTTGAAGGAATCTCCCATCATTTTATGGTATTTATCAACCACATCTTGTGGTGAGATACCTTCTTTTTTGGCTTTAATTGTAATAGGAACGCCATGTTCGTCGCTTCCGCAGATAAACAAAACATCCTCGCCTTTGCTTCGTTTGTATCTCACAAATATATCTGACGGTAAATAACAACCCGCTAAGTGACCAATATGAACAGGTCCATTTGCATAAGGCAATGCAGAAGTAACAAGTGTACGTTTATAAGTTTGAGCCATACTATTTTAATTGTAGAAAAATTACTGTAAAATTGTATAAAGATAACATTTAACATTAATACAAAAACGTAAAAAATGGCATTAACTGATAAAGAAATTTGGAAGCAAATTCCGTATTTAAAAGGAGTCACAGAAAAAAATTATGCAGTATCTAACATAGGAAGAGTCGCTTCTTATGAAAACCGCATCAATGATTTAATCATCTTAAAACCAAAAATGTATGATGGGATGTATCGCTATAATATTCGTCATAATGGGAAGGTACTCGGGATATTTCCTTCTGTGGCAATGGCGACGGTATTTATCAAAAAACCAAATGCAAAATGCACTAAAATTATTCATTTGAATTATGATAAAACCAATAACACTCTTTCGAATTTAAAATGGGTTACGAGTGAAGAGTATTTCACGCATAGGGCTAAAAACACCCATTCTACGGCCGCTTTATTAGCCAAGGTTGCGGTTAAAAACATGTCTAAAAAACTGGATGAGAAAAAAGTTATTCAGTTAAAAAAAGAAATTTGGAATCCTAAACGCAAAGTATCTTTGAAGCAGTTAGCTGATAAATACGGAATTGCAGAAATGAATTTGTACCGCATTAAATCAGGTGTGTTTTGGTATCACATACGCGTTGAAGGCGAGCCATTGCACAATTCATACAACTTATATTTAAAAAATTTAGAATTATATAACAAACAATTAGCGAAAGACGAGGCTCAAAAAGCAAAGGAACTGTCCGAGAAAAAAATAAAAAAACAAAAAGCCGAAGACCGCGAGAAGATTCTTGTTGCTGAGAAAAAAGCAAGACAAGTTGCGCGACTTAAACGCCAGAAAGAAACTGCAATTGAGCGCATTGCTTTAGAAAAAAGAAAAGCACAGCGTGCAAAAGTAAAAGAAAAGCGTTTGTTGGATAAGGCAAAAAAAGCGAAGCCTGCTGTAAAAAAATCTAATACGAAAAAAAACAAGCCAAAAAACTACACACTAGTTAAGATAACTCGAAAAGCTAAAAAATCCAGGTAAAATTAGAGATCGGTTTTTAATGTTTAAAGTGTTCGTCGCGAGGTACGAAGTAATTTCAAACAACGCTGTGTTTGAGTATTGCCTCGTAAAGGAACACTCGCAATGAAAACCAAGAAAACTAACAAAACAACTTATCATAAAGTCCAAATAAAAACTATGCAAGTACCCGACTATTTAAAAAAAGGAGATACGGTAGTAATCATTGCTACAGCTCGTAAAATAAGCGAAGAAGAAATAAAACCTGCGATTGCTTTTTTAGAGAGTTGTGGATTAAATGTGCTGTGTGGTGCGCATTTATATAAAACAGATAATCAGTTTGCGGGGACAGATGAACAACGCGCTTCTGATTTGCAATTGGCTTTAGACAATAAAGAAATCAAAGCCATTATCATTGCGCGTGGTGGATACGGAACGGTGAGGCTATTGGAACATATTGATTTTACTGAGTTTAAAAAGCATCCCAAATGGTTAGTAGGGTATAGTGATGTCACGGTTTTGCATAGTGCAATCCATCATTTAGGAATTGCATCCTTACACGCTACGATGCCTTTAAACTTTTCTAAAAACAAAGAAGCTACAAAAAGCTTGGTAGATGCGCTATTTGGAGTACATGAGCAGATTGAATTTGAGACTCATTTTTTTAATAAAACAGGTAAGGCAAGCGGACAGTTAGTAGGAGGAAATTTATCCTTGTTGTTTACATTGGCAGGCACGCCTTATGATATAGATACAACCAATAAAATTTTATTTATTGAAGACCTTGATGAATACTTGTATCACATCGATCGCATGATGATGCAACTTAAATTATCTGGCAAACTGAAAAACCTGGCAGGACTTGTTATTGGAGGCATGACAGACATCAAAGACAATGCTATTCCTTTTGGAAAAACAGAAGAAGATATTATTTTAGACGCGGTAAAGGAATATAGTTATCCGGTATGCTTTGATTTTCCGGCAGGACATATTGATAGAAACTTAGCTTTGTATTTTGGCAGAACTGTTGAGTTAAATGTACAGTCACAAAACGTTAGTTTGAAGTTTTTGTAAAACTAATCTAGCAAATAGATTTGATGTTTATTAAACTTCTCAAGCGTTCTAATACCAGAAGAACTGATGTGTTCAAACTCTTTATCACAAAAAATATTGATGATATTAATATCAGGTTTTAATTCTTGTATGTAACGGTATTGATTTTGTTCGTACTGAAAATCGGTTGAGTTTCTTAAACCACGTACTACGGTTACATCATAGTGTAACGACTCTACATAGTCAGTTACCAAACCGTTATACTCCGCTTGCTGCCTGTTTGCGATGGTTTTGGGAATAGCCCACGATCTTTCTGTTTTATCAGAATTTTTACCAAAGGCAATAATCACCTTATCAAACAAGCGTTCTGCTTTTTGTAAGACATTGTAATGTCCTTTAT
>JAYVDU010000314.1:0-32847 GCA_043749245.1 Bacteroidota bacterium
ACTAAATGAAAATAAAACAATACAATCGGGAAGACTGATTTCTCAACAATAAGGTTACACCATCATAGATAGTATGTTTAGTTAACACGCATTACACCTGTTAGAATTGAGGATCTAGCGGGTGTTTTGCGTTTATTGCATTTCGTGTTTGTTTTTATATCAAAGTAAAATAAAGACAAGAAGTATTGGTAATAAAAATTAATAAATACGATAACCCAAACTAATTAATCCAATAATTGCTGTTTGACTAAATCCAGAGAGAGGTATCTCATTTTTATTGTTTGAAAATGAATGAATCCACTTTGAACTAGTTATGTCGTTTTGTGCGCTAATAATAATTGAAATCGCCAGTCGCTTAATAAATAACTTTGGTTGAATGCTGATTTTTGGACAGAAAAATATTTTTTGACTAGAAATATTTTCTGAATTTTTAAGTGTACTACGTCCAGTATTAAAGCCAAAATAACAAGCGATACTTAGGTTGCTGTTTTTAGAAGCAAACCGTTTTCCAAAACCTAAACCAAGATTAAATCCACCTAATTTTGCTTTAATACTATCGTTAATTGAAATTGTATGAGGAATATAACTTTGTAATTCAATTTGAAATATTAAATAAGAGGCTCCAATGTTACGTTCCATGCCTGAAATCCCTATTCCTATTATATTTGGCGGTGTGTTAATATTAAAAGAATCTTTCGTGTTGAGCTGGTGATAGAAATTATTTTTATAAATGGCGCTTCCATAATAAACATCTATACTAGTTAATGATGTTGTTGGACCTTTAAAAATAGATTGTTTTTCCTTTTTTGGAGCTTCTTTTTTAATTTTTAATTTATTTACTTGTGCATCGCTAGAGTAATTTATAGAAGAGATGATGAGTACTAGTAATAGTTTGTTCATATTTTAGTTTTAGTTTAACCTATTACTATAAGTCTATTTGAACATTAAAGATACAAGGATATTTAATTAATAATATGAATTAAGGCCTAACACCAATAATACAAATATCATCTACCTGCGGCAAATTACCCTTCCATAATTCAAACGCTTGATTGATGAGGCTTTCTTGTTTTTGAAGTGGAAGTTGAGTTGAAGCAGAAATTAAATCTCGTAATTGTTTGTACTTGAATTTTTTTCCATTAGCTCCACCAAACTGGTCAGGTAGCCCATCCGTGAAGAGATAGATAGAATCTCCTTGATGAAGTTGAATCGTATGATTAGTGAATGGTAATTTATTAATGTAATTTCCTACGGGCTGTTTATCAGATTTTACTTCAACTAATTTTTGTTGTTTGGTGTAATGCAAACTAATATTAGCACCTGCATAATTGAGTTCGAATGTGTTCGGATCAATGATGCAAAGCGCTATGTCCATGCCGTCCTGTATGTCCTCATCGCTGGTAGCAAATGTTTGTATCACATAGTCTCTTGTTTTATCTAAAATTTTGGCAGCATTCAATACCCCTATTTTTTTGATAGCACGTCTGATGGCATTATTACATATAATACTGATGATGGCGCCCGGAACCCCATGTCCTGTACAATCAGCAATAGCTATAATCAGTTTATCATCTATTTTTTCGCACACATAAAAATCGCCGGCAACAATATCTTTTGGTTTATATAACACAAAGCTATCAGGTAATAATTGTTGTATAGCTTGTGCATTGGGGAAGATGGCTTTTTGTATACGCTTGGCATAACTGATGCTATCGGTTAATTCTAATTTTTGAAGTTTAAGTTCCTGTAACGTTTGATTTAATTCCAGTGTTTTTATTTGTACCAGTTGCTCTAAATTAGTTTGATACTCCTTGATCTTTTGATTGTAAGAAGCCTCGACTAATTTAGAAGCCGCCATAGAAGCAATAGTCGTTAAAGTATTTAAGTCATCTTGTGGAAAAAAATTTCGATCGGGATGTTCCGAATCGATAACGCCTATGGTTTTGTAGTTGTGTATAATGGGCACTGATATTTCGGAAAGCCCCATGTTATTATCAAAAATATAACGCGGATCGATACTGGTATCTGAAATGATTTCACCTTTTTGACGCAGTGCTACATTACCAACAATACCTTCGCCAAGTTTTATTTTAATAGGATTTAAGATGTCCAAATCTACAGGGTTTTTGGGGCCATGAGCCGCTCGCTGAATAAAATATTCTTCGTTCTCATCTAGCAAATAAATCACGCAATCTACATAACCTAATTGTGCAATGGCGTTTTTGGCTACAATCCAAACAATATCATCCGTCGTTTTTGCATTTAATAATAATGTAGCAAAACGATTGATGACCTCGAGGTAATGTTCTTTTTTTTGAAAGTATTCTATATCAAAGGATGCAGTGGGTTCCATAGCGAAGTACTAAAATAACCATTTTTGATTGTATTAAAATATATTTTCGACTAAAGCATTGAATATAGCGTTTCTGTTAAAATGCGCGAAGGAGAATATTAGGGAGGGGGATTTTAGCTGCGACATATTGAATTGTAATTATTGTATTTACTAAATTTTTTGCTTGAATAAATAGCTTGTACCGTCTTCCTCTATATGATCTTTTAAAATATAGTAGATTTCATTATCATAAACTTGTATTTTATTTGCCAAGTCATTATAAAGTTGAACAGGTGGGTATAATTTACCCGTTTGTAAATTAATTTTACTCACATATTGATGAGAGGATTGCTTGCTTAAGAGATAGATCTTGTTAGTGACTCTGTCAAATAGAAATTCTAATTTATGATATAAAGGATAATCATTTCTTTCTATTGCAATAGTTTTACAAGCTTTCCCATCTTTAGCAAAAAAATTAATTTCTTTTTTAAACATATCAAATATGACCAAAGTATCATTAATGGCAAATACCGGAGCGTAAATCTTTCTATAGATCGCGTTATAAGATACTAATATGTCATAAGGAGAATAGCTACCACCAGTATATTTACTCACTTCCTCCCTAGCGTTTTGATATTTGACTTCATTTTTAAACATGGCTAACGTTGCTTGGTCGTAAGTTAAATTCTTAATAGGCATCCTTTTATGGTTTTCAATTTTATAAACTAAAGCTTGATTGCTGCTCACTTTAATATCAACACCCTCTCTCGTATATGTATATGAATGATTATACTTTGTTAGAAAATAACTGTTATCAATTTTTGCAACACAAGGAAGTACTAAGGTATCAAAGCTTTGTCGAGATACAGGTGTTAAAAACCGAAATGTGGTGTCTGAATATAAGTACACCTGCCTCGATATGGTTTGAGATAATAGATAAATGTTACCCATACAGTCTAGAAATAATTCACCATTTACTTCACCCTCTATTTTTTTGGTAATCATGATGTTGTTGTGGTTATTGCTCATCATTAAGTTAAACCCCTTTTCTCCTATATAGGAAGTTACCAATAAGTAGGTTTGATTAGGTAAAATAAAATAGTCTTCTATGTAAAAACGTTTATTTTTCATGATGGCTACTCGTTTTTCAGCATCAATTTCTACCTCCCCCAACTCGTACGGTTTTTTATATAATACTATTATTAAACTAGTGGTGTCAGCTTCTTCAACTTTTAAATGATATTCTGCGTAACCTAATTTTTTAAAGTGTAAATTAAATTGAACATGATTACTAATAAGTTTGAAATTCCCATCATCATCAGATAAAATATTTTTTTCATTATTATTTAAAATAATTACTACTTGCGAAATAGGCAACTTTGTTTCACTATCAATTATTTTCCCTTTAATAAAAGGTTGACTCAATAATGTGAAGTTTATAAATAGAGTAAATAATGTTGTTAAATATTTCATATATAATAAGTACTAAAATATTAATGAAAAGTAAACAATAACAGGAAGCTGATTAAATTATTTCCCCTAATAAAAGTTAATTTCTTCTTTTATAAAATCACTAGAGTAATTTCCTTGTATAGTTTAATATGAATAAACAAAAAACCCTCACAGCTCTGCAAGGGTTTTTATACTTAGTGTGATTATGATTAATCAACGTTATCGTGTAAGAACGAGTTGTTTGGACGAATCTCAGTGTTATTGTTTTCGTCTTTACCTAAGGTGTAACGCGATACTTGAGATTCAGTAGACGGCGTTGAATTGTTTTCGATGCTGATTTGTTTACGTTGCCAAGCTGATTCTTTTTCTAAGTGCGCTAAGCCTTCCGGCGTTTTCATTTTAAGCGTTAACTCTTTTAATTTTTTAATACGCTCTTGTGCCAAACGAATTAGCTCTTCGCGGCTATTTGCTTCTACTTGTTGTGTTGAGTTAACCTCCGATACATTGGTTACATCATTAATTATAAACTCTTGCTTAGGCGCTTCGTTTGCGATGTTTGGTGTTTCTATTACTTCGGGTGTTAGTTCGAAAGAAGTAGTAATTTCTTCATCAAAAGAATATACTTTTATTTCAGGAGTTTTTGTTTCTTCTACTTCATTTACTGGTGTAGAAATTTCTTCTGATACAATTGTGTTAGTTACTTCATCAGTTACTTCTTTAGTAAAAATAAAAGGTTCTACGCTTTGTATTTCGTCGATGATGGAAGTTTGGACAGGCTCAATTTTAGTAGTCATTGGCTCATCTAATTTTACCACCTTACGTTCTTGCACCATAGGCGCTTCGTAACCTGAATTTATTTTTGAATTGAAACCAGTTGCAATAATGGTTACAGAAACGTTATCACCTAAAGATGGATCTGTACCGTAACCTGTAATTAACTCGGCAGTTCCACCTGCTGCTTCCTGAATAAAATCAGTGATTTCACCAAACTCATCCATTTCAATATCATCACTTCCGCTCATGATATTTAATAAGACGTGACGTGCACCGGAAATATCATTATCATTTAATAAAGGTGATATCAATGCATTTTCAACGGCGCGTAATGCGCGTTTCTCACCGCTAGCAATAGCAGAACCCATGATAGCTACGCCGCTATCTTGCATCACGGTTTTCACATCATTAAAATCCACATTCATGTGCATGTGTAAGCTGATGATCTCTGCAATAGATTTAGCAGCGCTTGTTAATACATTATCAGCGTGAGCAAATGCCTCGGTCATTTTTAAACTACCATATATGTCGCGTAATTTATCGTTACCAATAACGATCAATGTATCTACATATTTTTTCATTTCCTCTAAGCCTTTTTCAGCTTGCTCTCTGCGTTTTTTTCCTTCAAACGAAAAAGGAATCGTTACGATTCCAACGGTTAAGATGCCTAATTCCTTAGCAATAGAAGCAATCACTGGAGCAGCACCAGTTCCGGTTCCACCACCTAAACCGGCAGTAATGAATACCATTTCGGTATTATCTTTCAATAAATTTTTGATATCATCAATACTTTCTAAAGCAGAGTCGCGCCCAATTTCCGGTTTAGCACCTGCTCCTAATCCTCTTGTTAAAGAATGACCTAATTGTATTTTATGAGGCACAGGGCTTTTGCTCAGTGCTTGTTTATCGGTATTACATATTATGAAATCGACACCTTTAATTCCTAAACGGAACATGTGGTTTACAGCGTTACTTCCGCCACCACCTACGCCAATTACTTTAATAATTGAGCTTTCTTCTTGAGGTAATTCAAATTGCATCATGGTATATTGTTTTGTTGTTTTTAATTTATTTTATTATTTGCTTTTCACCCTTCGACTCCGCTCAGGGTGACATCTTTGCTTTTATTTATTTCTTAAGTCCCTTTTGTCTCTTCAATCCTTTGTGTCTTTTACTCAACGTCATCACTCATCCAGTCTTTCGCCTTACTAATCAAGGATCCAAAGAAGTCGCCTGCTTTTTGTTTAGAATGACCTGTTACATTTACTTTTTCTTTCTTAATAGTTTCAGGAATTTTTGGAGTTGGTTTTTCTTCGAATGGTTTTGATGTATTAGTGCCACGTTTTGCATCACGCTCATATTTTTCAATACCCTTCATTACCAAGCCAACACCTGTTGCATACATAGGGTTTTTCAATTCATCATCAGCACCAGCTAAGTGTTCGTTTGGTGTACCAATGCGGCAATCCATGCCTGTAGTTAACATTACTAATTGTGGTAAGTGTTTCAATTGAGCGCCACCACCTGTAATAACAATGCCTCCGGCTAGTTTGCGTTCGAAGCCTGAACTTTTAATTTCGAATAATACAAATTCTAAAATTTCTTCCATACGCGCTTGTATAATTTGCGCTAAGGTATTCACTGAAATTTCTTTGTGTGGACGACCTCTTAAACCCGGAATTGAAATAACTTCGTTCAACTGATTTTCTTGAGCTAAAGCCGAACCGAAACGCATTTTCAATTGTTCCGCTTGTGTTTTAATGATGCCACATCCTTCTTTGATATCATCAGTAATAATATTTCCACCAAATGGAATAACAGCTGTATGGCGAATTATACCATCATAGAAAATGGCTACGTCGGTTGTTCCACCGCCAATATCAACTAATACAACACCAGCTTCTTTTTCTTCGTCGCTCAAAACGGCATCAGCACTCGCTAATGGTTCAAGGTGTAAAGCAACTGTTACTAATTTTGAACGATCAACGCATTTGATGATATTTTTCACGGCAGATACCTGTCCAGTGATGATATGGAAATTACCTTCTAAGCGCATACCTGAATGCCCAATTGGGAAACGAATACCACTCTCGTTATCAATGATATATTCCTGAGGAATCACATGAATAATTTCTTCACCAGGAGGCATATTCAAACGGTACATGTTATCAATTAATTGATCAACATCAGATTGACTTACTTCTTCTTCCAACGATTTACGAGTGATCATCCCGCGGTGTTGCATACTTTTGATATGCTGTCCTGCGATACCAACAATCACTTCTTCGATATCGATATTTGCTTTGTCAGACGCAATACGAATGGCATTTTTAATAGACTCGATGGTTTGCTCAATGTTTGCAACCACTCCGCGATGTACGCCAAGCGATTCGGATTTACCGATACTTAAAATTTCAACTTTACCAAATTGGTTTTTGAAGCCAACAATGGCTGCAATTTTAGTTGTACCAATATCTAGTCCAACAACTAGTTCTTGATTAAATACTTCTTTTTGTTCTGTTGGTTTATTTTCCATAAACTTATTTTTTAGTGCAAACCACTTGGTTTTTATATTTGATATTAACGATTGAATACTTATTCCAACCGTCGGTTTTATTAAGCCCTTCGATGTAAAATAATTTTAACTTATTAAATTTTTCTTCAATGTTTTGAGCATCTCCGAATATGATTTTATGATTACCGATGGATGGAAATAATTCTATTTCTTTATCCTTGGTAATGTTAATTTGATGTATCAGGCTTGTTAACACACTGTCTTTATTAATGTATTGCGTCACCGCATAAATATCATCCAAAACAGAGACTTTGCTAAATAAGTCGTTTTTGGCGATATCGTTTACTGAAATACTATAACGTTGCGCGTAGGGTTCAAAAATATTTCCTGTAGCGATGATGACGCGTGCTGTATAGTTTTCATTCAATGGCATCAGTTTCGATTGGGAATCGATGTAATAACTTTCGCCATCTAAATTAATAATGCGAACAACCGGTGTGCGTTGTTTTACATTTACATTCACGTCGCCATTTACATCAACCGATACTTCTGCATTTTCAATTGCAGGATGTGCGTTCAATGCTTTTTCTAATTGAGTGACATGTATATTTTTTATTTCAGCCTGTAGAATAGAATCTCTACGCTCTTTAAAAAATAATTTAACGTCTTCCTCATCAATAAACGCATTATCATTAGAGTTACTAATGGCTACGCTTAAGTGTTCGGAAACAACTTTTTTTTCGTTATTAGTAGCAAATGCTAATGTTGCTATTAAGCCTGATAATCCAATAATCCAAAGAACGAGTGTTAATATTTTTTTTGTATTTATTTTTTTCATTTTACTTTTTGTATTCGTCATTGCGAACTTAGTGAAGCAATCTCAAACAAGGAAAGATTACTTCGATAGTTCCTCCCTCGTAATGACGGAACATTTAATCTCATTCCCTCAACAATGCTTCTATCGGTTCGATCAATGTGTCTATATCTCCTGCGCCTAAGGTCATCACTACTTCAACAGACTGTGTTTTTAAAAATTCGATTACGTTTTCTTTTTTTACTAAATGCTTATGCTTACTTTTCATTTTATCTAACAGCATTTGAGAATTAATACCTTCAATTAGTTTTTCTCGAGCCGGATAAATTTCTAATAGTACGCAAACATCTAATAAATCAAGGCTTTCGGCAAACCCATCTGCAAAATCTCGTGTGCGTGAAAATAGATGTGGTTGAAAAATGCCCATTATTTTTTTATCGGGATACAATTGTTTGGCGGCTGTAATCGACGCTTTTAATTCTTCCGGATGATGAGCATAATCATCTATATACACTACAGAGCTTGATTTTACACGGTAATCAAATCTTCGTTTTACTCCTTTAAAAGAACGTAAGGCTTTGTTAATATCATCGCCCTTAATACCTAACTGTTGTGCAACTGCCACTGCTGCAATTGAATTTTCTACATTATGTAAGCCCGGTAACCCAATAACTACCTTGCTTACAGACTCTATCGGACTATTGATGTTGTAGCAAAATTGACCATCAACAATATGAATAGAGTTTGCAGAATATTCAGTATCTAAATTTAAGCTGTAGATTAATCTTTTATTACTGAGATTCAAATCGTTATCAACAGTTTTTTTAACAATCAAAAATCCGTTTTCTTTTACCTGTGAAGCAAATTGCGTGTAGGTTTCCAACATCGCATTGGCATTATCATAAATGTCTAAATGATCAGCATCAACGCTTGTAATAACAGTGATATAAGGGTGTAAGGTTAAAAATGAACGATCGTATTCATCAGCCTCAACAACTACATATGCATCTTTATTAGACGCATCACCTAACAATAAATTGGTATGATAGTTTTGAGAGATGCCACCCAAAAAGGCAAAACAATCAATCCCAGCTGTTTTTAAAATATGAGCGACTAGGGTAGTGGTTGTTGTTTTGCCATGTGTACCTGCAATAGCAATTGTTTTGAATTGTTTAGTGATTTCGCCTAACACCCAAGCGCGTTTTTGTAAATTGAAATGATTGTTTTGAGCAAATACAAATTCTTTGAAGTCCTTTGGTACAGCGGGTGTATAGATGATTAAAATATCTTCTTTATTATATTTAGAAACTAAGTCGGATACAAAGACGTCGTCTTCATTGTAATGAATATGAATACCTTCTTGCTGCAGTTGTTTAGTTAAGGTGGTTTCTGTTTTATCGTAGCCAAAAACTGTTTTGCCGTAATGATTGAAATAACGCGCCAAAGCACTCATACCGATGCCGCCAACACCTAAAAAATAATATAATTTGTAACTCAGAATATTCATATTATAAATTATAGTTGGCTAATTTTAAAACTTCGTGGGCTATGATGTTTGTTGAGTTTGTTTTCGCAAGTGATTTGCAGTTGTTACTTATTTCTCTCATTCTATTTTCGTCATTTATTAAAAGAAATGTTTGAATGGATAATTCCACCTTCGCTTTACTTTCATTTACTAAAATTGCTGCTTTTTTTGAAACCAACGACATGGCATTTTTTGTTTGATGATCTTCTGCCGCTGTTGGTAAAGGAACCAAGATGCTCGGTTTTCCTACGATACAAAGTTCTGAAATAGCGCCAGCGCCAGCCCTTGAGATAACGACGTCTGCTACTGAGTATGCGAAATCCATTCTTGAAATAAAATCTACTACTTTAATATTTTCTGTATGTATATCATTTGCTTTTTCTTTCGCAGTTTCAAAATAGGGCTTTCCTGTTTGCCATAATAATTGAATATCTTGTTTTTTAAATTCAGATAATCCCTCAACTAAAGCTTCATTAATTCCTCTGGCTCCTAAACTACCGCCAATTACTAAAATGGTTTTTTTAGATTGGTCAAGATTAAAAAAACGATACGCTTCCTCTCTGTCTATATTCGTATTTAAAATATCTTGTCGAACAGGGTTCCCAGTTAAGATGATTTTTTCTTTAGGAAAAAAGGCTTCCATTCCTTCGTAAGCCACACAAATTTTACTGGCTTTTTTGGAGAGAATTTTATTGGTGATTCCCGCGTATGAATTTTGTTCTTGTAATAAAGCGGGGATACCTTTGGATGTCGCTGCTTTTAATAATGGTCCGGAAGCATAGCCACCAGTGCCAACAACAACGTCAGGTTTAAATTCATTAATGATTTTTTGTGTTTTTAAAAGACTTTGTATAACAAGTAACGGTAATTTAAAATTTAATAAAGTGAATTTACGTTGTAAGCCGGCAATGGGAACACCAATGATTTTATAACCTGCAGCAGGAACTTTTTCCATTTCCATTTTCCCTAAAGCGCCTACAAATAAGATCTCGGCGTGAGGTACTAATTTTTTTATTTCATTGGCAATCGCCACAGCAGGGAATATATGCCCGCCACTGCCACCACCACTTAATATGACTTTTAAAGATTTCATTTTGTTTTTACTCTTTCTTGTTTTGTCATGCTTAACTTGTTTCAGCATCTCATAAGACCCCGAAACGAGTTCAGAGTGACTAATAGTTATGCAGGTATTACTTCTTTATCTTCGTTTGATTTGCTCACACTTAAAATAATTCCAATAGCAATACAGGTAAACCAAATGGATGTTCCTCCCATACTTACTAGCGGCAGGGGTTGACCTGTTACTGGAAATAGATTGACGGCCACAGCCATATTGATTAATGCTTGAAACACCAAGCTGAAACTTAAACCGATGGCCATCAAGCCTCCAAATGGTTTTTCGGAATCTCTTAAAATACGGATGCCTCTAAATAATAAGATCATGTATAGAAAGATCATTGCAAAGCCTGTAAATAAACCATACTCTTCGATGATGATGGCATAAATAAAATCGGAAGATGCTTGAGGTAAAAAAGCGCGTTGAGTGCTATTGCCAGGCCCTTTGCCTATAATGCCTCCGGTAGCAATGGCTATTTTTGCTTGTTCACTTTGGTAATTATTTTTCGCATCTCCTTCAGAGAAATTTTCTATACGTGCTTTCCATGTTCTGCCACGAGGGATGGCATCAGGAAATTGATAAATAACAATGCCTAATAATAAAGCGAATGCCACGCAAGCCCCTAAGATGTATGCAATGAACTTTATTTTTACTTGCCCAACAAACATTAAGAATAAACAGTTTAAAAACAGTAAGGCTGCTGTAGAAAAGTTTGCGGGAAATATCAATAAACAGATAACACCAATAGGTAATAACAAATACTTAAATAAGGATTTGAAATCCTCTAGTTGTCCTTGTCTAACTGTAAGTGTGCGTGCCACAAAAATGAGTAAAATAATTTTAGCCACATCCGACGATTGAAATGTTAACCCTAACCCTGGAATTTCAACCCATCTGCTGGCTTCGCCCGCACTCACCCCTTTTAGTAAGGTGAATAATAATAAAGGAATAACTAAGATGATACCTATTTGTGCTACCCTTGAGAAGATGGTGTATTTTAATTTATGAATAACGTACATAATTAAAATGCCACCACAAATAGTGATTGCGTGTTTTATTAAATAAGACTCAGTGTTACCTTGCTTGTATTTATGCGCTAATGTTACAACAGAACTATACACGACTAAAATAGATAATAAAGACAACAGAAAAACGATTGTCCAGATTACTCTATCTCCTTTTAAATATGTGAATAGTTTCATTTTTTTTTGTTATTTAACTGCTGAAGTGTATTGTCATGCTGAACTTGTTTCAGCATCTCATGAGACCCTGAAACGAGTTCAGGGTGACATTACTTTCAACCTATTTCATTACCAACTCCTTAAATTTATCCCCTCGATTTTTATAATTATCAAAAGCATCATAGCTAGGGCAAGCAGGCGAAAATAACACCACTTGATTTTTAATGGCTCTGTCTTTTGAAAATTTTACAGATGTTTCCAAGTTATCTAATAACACAATCATGACATGTTTATTAAATATGTTTTTGATTTCTGGAAAACGACGGCCATAATAAATAACGGTTTTGATGTTGTAGTAATTGACGTTTGTAAACCATGAGTAGTCTGTTTTTAAATCATCTCCTCCCAATATCAATATGATTTCAGCATCAATAGAATTAATGCTTTCAACGGTTTGTTTCCCATTAGTAGCTTTAGAGTCATTGATATATGTTATATCATTTATATTAGTTACAAATTCAAAACTATGATCCGTATCACGATCAATAGCAAACGTTTTCGATTTAATTTCAGTCTTCATCTTTCAGTCTAAATTTTATTTTTATAATCCTCTTACTGCTGCTTTAAATTGAGCACCTCTATCTTCGTAATTTTGAAACATATCAAAACTTGCACAAGCAGGAGATAATAGGACAGCATCGCCTTTACCTGCTAATTTGTATGACATCGCTACAGCTTCGCCTGCAGAACGAGCTTCAACAATTGTTTCAACAGATCCTTTAAATGCTTTAATGATTTTTTTATTATCAACACCCAGGCAAACAATTGCTTTCACTTTTTCTTTTACCAAGTCCACTAATTCTTCGTAGTTGTTTCCTTTGTCTTGTCCACCAAGGATTAATACAGTTGGCTTTTGCATGCTTTCAAGAGCATACCATGTAGAGTTTACATTAGTTGCTTTTGAATCGTTAATGAATTCAATGTTATTAATGGAAGCAACAAATTCAAGTCGGTGTTCTGCATTTTCAAAATCTTCTAAGCTTTCGCGGATGATGTCTTTACGAATATCTACAATACGAGCAGCTAAAGATGCTGCCATTGAATTATAGACATTGTGTTTGCCTGCTAAGGCTAATTGTTCAATTGTCATGGTTAAGGGTTTAGGGTTATTATTATAATTAAGGGTTATTTCATTTTCTTTTAAAAACGCACCGTTTCCTTCTATCGTTTGTTTAATACTGAAAGGGATTGATTGTGCGTTAAACGTGTGATGCTTCATATACTCTTTCATTGCGGCATCGTCAGCGCAATAAATAAAGGCATCATCAGCGGTTTGGTTTTGTGCGATACGAAATTTGGAAGCAACGTAGTTTTCAAATTTGTAATCGTATCTATCTAAATGGTCAGGCGTGATATTTAACAACACAGCAATATCTGCTCTGAAATCATACATGCCGTCTAATTGAAAACTACTTAGTTCTAATACATAGTAATCAAAGTTTTCTTTAGCAACCTGATAAGCGAAGCTTTTACCAATGTTACCGCCTAATCCTACATTGTATCCTGCCTTTTTAAGGATATGGTAAGTGAGTAGGGTAGTAGTTGTTTTTCCGTTACTGCCTGTAATACAAATAGTTCTAGCAGAAGTATATCTTCCTGCAAATTCAATTTCTGAAATAACGGGAATATGTTTGGCACGTGCCTTTACCACTAAATCAGCTTTATCAGGAATGCCCGGACTCTTGATAATCTCTTTAGCATTTAAGATTAATTCTTCGGTGTGCATTCCTTCTTCAAAGGCAATATTATTTTCTAGTAATTGTGTTTTGTATTTTTCTTTAATCAAACCTTTGTCAGATACGAACACGCTAAAGCCTTTGGCTTGTGCTAAAATTGCACTGCCAATACCGCTTTCGCCGGAACCGAGAATTACAAGCCTCTCCCCAACCATCTCCAAAGGAGAGGGAGTGCTGTGTATAGATATGTTTTTATTTGCGTTCAATGTTTTTTAATTTAGTTCCAGTTCTATCTCCTCCCCTTCGGGGAGGTTGGGAAGGGCTTCTATCTTAATTTAAGTGTTACAATGGTTAATGCTGCTAACATGATTCCGATGATGAAAAAACGCATCACAATTTTTGATTCATGAAAACCTAATTTTTGATAATGATGATGTAAGGGCGCCATTTTAAATAAGCGATTTGCTTTAGCGAATTCGAGTCCGTGTTTTTTCTTTTGGTATTTAAAATAGTACACTTGTAGTATAACAGATATACTCTCTATAAAAAAGACACCACATAAAATCGGAATGAGCAATTCTTTACGAATAGCAATGGCGAATACCGCAATGATACCGCCTATTGCCAAACTACCTGTATCGCCCATAAACACTTGCGCAGGATAAGAGTTGTACCATAAGAACCCAACACAGGCACCAACAAAGGCCGCCATAAATACTACGAGTTCTCCTGTATTAGGGATGTACATGATATTTAAGTAATCAGCAAATACAGTATTACCACTTACATAAGCTAAGATACCAAGCGTAGTGCCAATAATAGCGCTTGTCCCTGCGGCTAATCCATCAATACCATCTGTGATATTGGCCCCATTGGAAACCGCAGTTACGATGAAAATAACAATCGGAATAAAAATTAACCAACCATATTGCTGTGCCTTATCTCCCATAAAAGAAGTCATCCTCGCATAATCAAACTCATTATTCTTTAAAAATGGAATCGTTGTTTTGATTGTTTTTATTGGGGTAGTAGCATATTTAGGCATTGCTAAATCTTTTTTGCTGCTAATAGCAGAATCAAAAGAGTATGCTGCTTGTCCGCTTGATGCCACGCGTTCTTTAATCACCACATCAGGATGAAAATAAAATACAGCACCCACTAATAAGCCAATGCCTATTTGTCCTACTACTTTAAATTTACCTTGTAAGCCTTCTTTATTTTTTTTAAATACTTTGATGTAATCATCAATGAATCCAATACTTCCAAGCCACACGGTTGAAATTAACATCAATACGATATAGATGTTGTGAACTTTAGCAAATAATAATGTAGGGATGATAATGGCTGCTAAAATAATTAGTCCACCCATGGTTGGTGTTCCCGCTTTAGCTGTTTGCCCTTCTAATCCTAGTTCTCTAATGGTTTCGCCAATTTGTTTTTTCTGAATATAAGTAATGATACGTTTACCAAATAACATCGTAATGATTAACGAAGTCATTAAGGCTAAGGCTGCTCTAAAAGAAATATACTGAAACACACCAGCTCCGGGGAAGTTGAAGTGTTGATCTAAGTAGTGGAATAGATAGTAAAACATAGTGTTGTATTTCTTTTGTGGAGACGCATTGCTATGCGTCCTATTGTTTTTTAGTTAGTTAATAATTCAAATACTTCTTTTACAATTTCAAAATCATCAAAGGGATGTTTCACCCCTTTTATTTCCTGATACTTTTCATGCCCTTTACCTGCTATTAAAACAATATCCCCCTCTTTAGCAAAAGAGCAAGCGGTTTTAATAGCTTCTTTTCTATCGCTAATGCGTAATGTTTTTTTTTTATCAACAGGACTAACGCCCGCTTGCATTTGATTTAAAATATCTTCAGGATTTTCACTGCGAGGATTATCACTTGTTAAAATGACTTTAGTACTATACTCACACGCAATTTGAGCCATAATAGGGCGTTTAGCAGCATCTCTGTCTCCACCGCAACCTACTAGTGAAATCACTTGTTCGTTTCCTGTTCTGATATCTTTAATTGTTTCTAATACATTTTTTAAAGCATCAGGTGTATGTGCATAATCTACAATAGCAATGATGCCACTTTTTGATTTCACATATTGAAAACGTCCTTCAACGGAATTTAAATTACTGAGTGTAGTAAGCACTTGTACACGATCTTGCTTTAGTAATATCGCCACCGCATAGGTTAACAAAACGTTATAGGCATTAAACGAACCAATCAATTTTACCCATACTTCTTGGTTATCGATGTTTAGTAACAATCCATTCAAATGATTTTCCATTACTTTGCATTTAAAATCAGCAATAGATTTTAATCCGTAAGTATATTTTTTTGCTTTAGTGTTTTGCAACATCACTAAGCCGTTTCTGTCGTCTTTATTGGTTAAAGCAAAGGCATCATCTTGTAAGTCGTCAAAAAATCGTTTTTTAGCTTTGATGTATTCGTCAAATGTTTTGTGATAATCTAAATGATCATGTGTGATATTTGAAAAAGCTACACCGGTAAATTTAATGCCTGCAATACGATGCTGAACAATCGCATGAGAGCTAACCTCCATAAAAGCATACTGACAGCCTTTTTCCACCATTTGAGCTAACAATTCATTTAATGTCAAGGCATCTGGTGTTGTATGCGTAGATGGGATAACGCTGTTGTTGATTTTATTTTCAACTGTTGAAAGTAAACCAACGTTATATCCTAAGCCTCTAAATAAATTAAATAATAAGGTAACGGTTGTTGTTTTTCCATTAGTACCGGTAATGCCTACTAATTTTAATTTTTCAGAAGGATTATCAAAAAAGTTACAGGCTATATACCCTAAAGCCTCTGATGAATCTAATACTTTGATATACGTAATGTTTTCTTTTTGATGGATTGGCAATTCTTCGCAAACAATACCTACAGCGCCATTTTCAATAGCCTTATCAATAAATTGATGGCCATCAGTTGCCGTGCCTCTGGTAGCAATAAACAACGAATCTTTTTTTACTTGACGTGAATCAAACGTAACAGAAGATATCGCTACATGCGTAGAACCAACGATTTCATCGAGTCTTGTTTTATATAATATGTCGCTTAATAGTTTCATTTTAAATTTTAGAAATTAGATTTTAGAAGTTAGATTTTTTTCATAATTCTAAAATCTAACTTCTCAATTCTAACTTAGTATGAGTGTTATTTTATCTCCTTTATTAAATCGTTGTCCGGCTTCAATGGATTGTTTTTTTACTGATCCCATCCCCACCAGTTTCACGTGCATTCCTTTATTCTCCAATAAATACAGAGCATCCTTGGCAGATAAACCATTTAGGTTTGGAATAATTCCTTTTTTTAACTGGCTTTCTAAATTTGATTCTGATAATGAAATGGATAGTGTATCATTTGTATTTCTTGTAGCGTATACATCATCGTAAGCAGAAGATGTTGCTTTTAAATTCAAGGCTTTAGAAGCAATTAATAATTCTTTATTTTTTGATTTGATGCTTTCTGGCGCTTTCGTTAATAAGGTTTGTTTGTTATTAATAGGTTGCATAAAATCCAAACTACTAGAGTACACTTTTTCTGCAATCTCTTTAAATACAGGCCCAGCAATTAAACCGCCATAGTATGCGCCTTTACTTGGATTGTATACAATTACCATGCAGGTGTACAAAGGCTTATCTGCAGGGAAATAACCTATGAATGACGCTTGGTAACTTTTAATAGTTCCGTATCCTTTACTGCCGGAAGCAATTTGAGCAGTTCCTGTTTTTCCGCCAACGCTAAATGCTGTAATGTTTAATCCTTTTCCACTTCCGTTTTTCACAACACCTTCCAACATTTGTTTTGCTTTTTTAATAGTTTCTTTAGAAACTACTTGCTCCACCAATACTTCTGTTGTAAATGTTTTTACGGTTACGCCATTGCGTTTAATTTCTTTTTCAAAACGAGGCTTTACCATTTTGCCATCGTTGGCAATTGCATTATAAAAAGCCAATGTTTGTAAAGGTGTTAGTAAGGTCTCATAACCATAGCTCATTTGTGGTAAGGTAACACCCGACCAATCTTTGTCTTTCGTTTGTTTAATTAAAGGTTGTGCTTCACCAGGAATTGATAAACCTAATTTTTTATTCAAATGAAATGAGTTTATTTTATTGACGTATTGTTGCGGATTTTTAGAATAATATTTTGTAATAATTTTACTCACACCAACATTGGAAGATGTTTCAAATACACGCTGAATCGTTAATACAGGAGATTCAGGCGTATGCGAATCTTTAATGGTTTTGTTATAAAATGTTACTTCGCCATTACCAACATTTACTTTTTCATCCAAGCTTAAATTGTATTCATCAATAGCAGCTAATAAAGAAGGGAGTTTAAATGTAGAGCCTGGTTCGGTAGCATTTAATACAGCGTAGTTTAGGTTTTCGGTATAAGAGCTGGAGTCCTTACCATTACGGGTTAAGTTAGCGATTGCTTTAATTTCGCCTGTTTTTACTTCCATTAAAATAGCGCAACCATGCGATGCATTATTTTTTACAAGCGTATTGTATAGGGCGTTTTCAGCAACATCTTGTATGTTAATGTCAATCGTTGTATACAAATCACTTCCGTCTTTTGGTTCAATTTCATTTTCATCATTAATAGGTCGCCACACATCACCAGCAATTTTTTGCATTAACCGTTGCCCGCTAATACCCATTAATATACTGTCATACGCGCCTTCTAAACCAACAGGCTTTATGCCTGTTCTCGACATACCAATAGTACGTGCCGCTAAATTTTGAAAAGGACGTTCACGTTTATTGGTCTGAAGAGTAACTAAACCACCACGTTTTCCTCTTTTGAAAATCGGAAAGCTTTTTATAGTTTGTAAATCTTTGTAAGAAACATTACGGTGAAGCACTACGTATCTATCGCCGTGATTACGGGCTTTGCGTAAAATCTTCGTGTATTGTTTAGCAGATTTATCTTGAAATAAATTAGCGAACATCATTCCTAAAGAATCAACTTTGTCGTTAAATAATTTTTTATCAATCGATGGCGCATTAATATCCACCGCTACTTCATAGTAGGGTAGAGATGTTGCTAATAAATTTCCATTCACATCAAAAATATTTCCTCTTACGGCTTCTATCTCAAAAACTTTGGTATTAAAGGCTTCAGCTTTAGCTTTCCATAAATCGCCTTCTTTAAATTGGATAATGCACATTTTATATAAAATAGCAATAGCAAACACACATAGAAGTATGTACACTAAATACGATTTTGATAATATGTCTTTTTTATTCTCCAATTATTTTACACTATCCTGTTCTATAATCATTGGCGCTACTACTGGCTCTTTTAAGCCTAATGGTAATACCGCTTTTGCTACTTGACTTTGTTTACTCTCAAACATTAAATCTGATTTAGATGAAATGTATTGTGTTCTTAATTCTTTAATTTCATTTTTTGTTTTGTTCTCTTCTCTAATTTTATCATCAGCATAATATCCGTTAGCGATGTATAAAATCGCTATCAATCCTAAAAACAAAACAAAAGGAACGTGTTGTACCGCCCTATCATCACTTAAAAAACTCCCCCCAAATATTTTAGACAATCCTTTTGCTAACACACCTTTTTTACGAGGCTTAGAAGGCTTCTCTTCTGCCCGAGGCTCTTCTAACTCAACAAGTTCCTCTAACTCTTCCAGTTCTTCTTGTTTAGGTATGTCTCTAAATTTGTTTGCCACTCTTTAATTTTTGTTTGTTGTAGGATATATGTTGTTTGATTTTATTTTTAATAAGCTTTATTTTAAAAACCAAAAACATATATCAAACAACTTTTATAATTTCGTTGCTATTCTCAACTTCGCACTGCGCGCTCTCGAGTTCATTGCTATCTCTTCTGCATCAGGTACAATTGGTTTATTTGTCAGTGATTTAAAATATTTAGTCACACTTCCAAATACGATATCCTTCTCTTCCTTTCCTTCTACATTGCCTGTTTTAATAAGGTTTTTCACTAATCTGTCTTCTAAACTGTGGTAGCTCATAACGACTAACCGTGCGTTCGGTTTTAATAAATCCATACACTGTGCTAAGCATTCTTTCAATGCTTCCATTTCTTGATTTACTTCAATGCGGATAGCTTGATATGCTTTTGCTAAATATCTACTCTCTTCAAATTTTGGTGTGCAATTTTTAATCGCGTCTTTAAATTGTTCAGTGGTATCAATGCTTCCATTTAATCTCGCTTCAATAATTAAGTGTGCTAATTTGTACGCATTATCAACTTCACCATATTCCCTGAACATATTTGTTAACTTGTGTAACTCATACGTGTTGATCACTTTTTTAGCGGTGAGTTCACTTTTTTGATTCATTCGCATATCTAACTCAGCTTCAAAGCGAATAGAAAAACCACGTTCACCTTTATCAAATTGATGCGATGAAACGCCTAAATCGCCCAATATACCATCAACTTGAGTGATGCCATATAATTTCAAATAATTTTTGATGTATCTGAAATTATGAGGAATAAACGTTAGTCTTGTTTCTCCTTCAGGAATATTAGCCTTAGCATCTTCATCCTGATCAAACGAAAACAATTTTCCTTTGGGTGATAAATGTTTTAATATTTCTTTAGAGTGTCCACCGCCACCAAAGGTTAAATCAACGTATACGCCATCAGGATTTATAGCTAAGCCATCAATACAAGGGTTTAAAAGAACGGGAATGTGATAATGATTACTCATCATCTCCATCATTAAAATTTAAGTTCCCCAACACATCTTCCGCCAATTTTTCAATATCCATATCTTGCGTTAAGAAAGCATCGTATAATTTCTTATCCCAAATTTCTATCACGTTATTACTGCCTAATACTTTAATATCGGCAGTAATGCTGGCGTATTCTACTAAAGGCTTTGGCAACAATACACGCCCCGTGGTATCAGCATCGGCCGTTGTTGCGCCCCCAGTAAATTTCCTAACAAACACATCGTTTGTTTTTATTAAACGATTGAGCTTACTTAATTTTTTGTTGAGTTTATTCCATTCGTGAATGGGATAAAGCACTAAACATTTTTGATGAAGATTTCTATTTATGACAAAGCCCTTTTCAAATACCTCTTCCAGTTGCTTCCTTAGGTTAACAGGAAACATGAAACGCCCTTTCGCATCTACCTTGCAATCGTATTCTCCTATAAGGCTTATCATTAGTGGTTTTTAGAGCTTTTTGGTATTAATAACGCCAAAAATAATTATAATTTTCCCACTTTCTACCACTTTATGCCATTTTTTACCACTTTTGTTGAAAAAAATAAGTATTGTTAATTCTAGTTAATCATTTTTTATGTTTATGATTTGAGCTATTTAGATTATTTTATGCTGATTTTATTGATAATGACAACGGTTTGTGTTTTAAAATTTCTTTCCAATTATTCGATAAAGAAGTTGAGAGATATTAACAATTGTTTTTATATTTGAATACGCACTTATGGAACACAAAAAGTTTATTGATATAGATAAAGTATTGCAGGAAAAAGCAACGAAAGTTTATAAATGGCTTCCTCGTTTTGTTATTAATTGGCTCAAAAAAACATTACACGAAAATGACATTAATGAGTGCATGTTGGCATTAAAGGATGATGAAGGAATAGTTTTTAATACAAAAGTACTTACTTATATGGGTGCTAAAGTAGAGGCTGTAAATTCACATTTAATACCTAAAACGGGCTCTGTAGTCATTGCCTCTAACCATCCTTTAGGTGGTTTAGATGGTTTGGCTTTAATTAAAACAGTGGGCGATGTTAGAAGCGATGTGCGTTTTTTCGTCAATGATATTTTAAAAAACATTAAAAACTATGGAGACATTTTTGTTGCGGTAAATAAATTAGGTTCATCTTCATCCAAATCATTACGGGTAATGGAAGAAGTGTTTAGAACAGAGTGTGCTTT
Organism: Bacteroidota bacterium; assembly: GCA_043749245.1. GTDB lineage: Bacteria > Bacteroidota > Bacteroidia > B-17B0 > Aurantibacillaceae > UBA4416. The sequence goes on from JAYVDU010000314.1 coordinate 21,392, forward strand.
GTTATTTTTCCCTGCTGGTTTAGTGTCACGCAAACAAAATGGTTTAGTGAGAGATTTAAAATGGAAGAAAAGTTTTGTTACTCAATCCATTGATCATAAACGGATGATACAGCCCGTGTTTATGGAGGGCCAAAACTCTAATTTCTTTTATAACTTTGCTATGTGGCGCAAACGTATCGGTATTAAACCAAACATAGAGATGTTGTATTTGCCGGATGAAATGTTTACAGCAAAAAAAGGAACGATTAGAGTACATTTCAGTAAGCCTTTTGATAGTGCTATTTTAGATGATAGTAAAAGTCATCAAGCTTGGGCCGATTTAATATATAAATATATTTACTCGCCCGAATTTATGAAGGGCCAATCTTTTGAGGAGTATCGTATAGGAAAATAATTTTGTAATCACGTTTAATTCATGCATAATATGAAGGTTTTTATTTTTTTAATCCTACTTGCTTTAATAGGTTTATCAGCCTGTAAAACAAATATGGTGTACATTAATACTACTAATCCTTCACCTGTTACTATTTCTTCTTCAACAAAAAATGTAGGAATCATTAATAGAGCTATCCCCACAGACGATAATAAAACGCTTAATACTATTCATCAAAATGCTGCCGGCGAAACGTTGCAATTAATTAAAGATGCCAGCGCTGAATGTATGAAAGGATTAAATGATGCATTGGCCCAAAATAAACGCTTTGATACGATTAAATTATTAAATGGGGTAGAGCTTAAAACCCCCGTAATAGGAACGTTCCCATCTCATTTAATGTGGAATGATGTAGAGAGTATTTGTAATAAATATGGCGTAGATATTTTATTTAGTTTGGAAATTTTTGATACTCAATTAAAAGTGGTTCCGATTACCAATACGCCAAAAATAAATAATGTAATGGATGTTATTAATACGGTTGTGCAAGCTCAAGTAAATATCACTACCACTGTTAAAACAGGTTGGCGTGTTTATGATCCAAAAAATAAATACATATTAGATGAATATCCTATGGTAGATAATTTATCTATCACTGCCAATGCTGCAACAATATTAAATACAACGGAGGCTCTGCTTGGCAGGAAAGAAGCTATTAAGCAAAGTTCTAATAGAATGGGAAGAGATTACTCGAATCGCATCATCCCTTATTGGGTAACCTTAAGACGAGCGTATTACGTGAAAGGAAATTACAATTTTAAAATAGCTACTAGAAAAGCACGCACACGAAATTGGGATGGTGCAGGCGAATTATGGTTACAAGAAACAAAAAGCTCTAAACGAAAAATAGCAGGAAGAGCCTGCTATAATATGGCTATACTAAGCGAAATTAATGGAGATATAGATAAAGCGATGGAATGGGCTCAAAAGGCTTATGAAAATTACAATAACAAATTAGCCTTGCAATATGTCAATCTGCTAAGATATCGTAAGCAAAGTAATCAGCGTTTGAATTATCAGTTGGGGAATTAGTTGTATTTTTTTAATTCATATCTGTGTTTTATAAAGAAAATTAATTTCGTAATAATTTTTTCTCTATCTAGTGTTTTTTTTATTTCATGCGAAGAAAAAAACGGAAATTTAATTAGTAATGAGCCTGTTTTCATTGATATACAGCCGTTTGGTGATTTTTCAAATAATCATATAGAGTATGTTTATAAGGAGTTATTGAAAATTTACCCCAATATCAAAATAAATCAATTGAATTACCGAAGAACGCATATTATAAAGAAAGAAATCATTATCGTGCAGATACATTGATTAGATACCTGTCAGTTATTACGCCTAAAAGACACGTTACCATTGGTTTTACGAATAAAGATATTAGTCAAACAAAAGGTACTATAAATGATTACGGCATTATGGGTTTGGGTTATAAACCCAGAAAATCTTGTGTTGTATCTACATTCCGACTTTCAAAAGAACGTCAGTTAATTCAGTTATTTAAACTCTCTATTCATGAACTTGGTCATACACAAGGACTTCCTCATTGTCCAGTAAAAACATGTTTTATGAGGGATGCTAGAGGAAAAAATCATACCAATGAAGAAAAAGATTTTTGTCAGAAATGCAAAACTGTTTTAATATCTAAAGGATGGATATTTAATCATTAAATTATTAAGTAGCAAGCTTAATTACGTTATACTATTTCTTTAAAATAAACTTCACCAAATCATCAATCACATATTGTGGAATATGCCCTGGAATGTCATATTCTTTTGGGTTTGGCGTACCTTCACCTTCTAAAAACAAATGATTTAATTTTTGATAGTATTGATAGGTTACGTTTTTGTGTTTGTTCAATTCTTCATGCCAGGTGTCTAATTCAATCATTCTTACTTGATAATCTCTTTCTCCATTTAAAATAAAAACGGGTAGCGTTAATTTCTTAGCGGTTTCAACTTGATTATAATTTAAAACGCTTTTCCAATATTTCGCACTAGCACCCATCAGCATCGTTTTTGGAGTCTTATTGTTAAGTGTAGGCGATTTAATTTTTTCAACCATCCATTTAATACTATTGATTTGCATTTGTTCTTTATTAGAAATGCTATCATCTAAGTTGGCTAAATACTCTATTTGTTCCGGAATAATATCGACTAAATTTTTGGATGGTGCTGCCATCATCATAATGCCTTTTAATTTTGGGCATAGCTCTGCTATCATAGGTGCACACATGGCGCCTTTGCTATGACCAATAATATAAATTTGAGTCGTGTCAACAAAAGTAAATTGTCGAGCGGCATTAATTGCATCTAGCGCGTCATTAATAGTTTCTTCATATAAGTTTAAGCTATCATTTAATACAGTTAAATTATTAGAGTATGCATACGTCCGTTTGTCATAACGTAAACTCACAACGCCTTGTTGTGCCAAGCCCTGAGCCAGATCTCTGAATATTTTATTTGGTCCAATAGTTTCATCTCTATCACTTGGTCCAGAACCTTGAACTAAAATCACTAAGGGAGATTTTTGTTTAGAGGTGTCGCCAAAGGCAATATTGGCGCCTAATATCAAACCATCTCTTGTTTTTACTTTGGTAGTCAAATCGGTTACTTCACTAAACCCTTTGTAACCTTTCAAAATATGAAAAGGAGTTTCGGTGTAAGGCATTATTTTTAAATTTTCAATGCGATGTTGTTGATTAAATAAAATAGTCAGTAATTTTTTTTCTTTTTTAAACTCAATAGCTAAGGCTGTTCTTTTTTTACAACCCGCATCTTCATCGTATATAGCGAGCAGTTTTTTTGGTTTTCCTAATACAGCTAACTCTTTTTTGTATGCGTCTGTTTGCATAGATTTAATGAGCTTTCCAAAGCCAAGGGTGTCAAATAATGCATCTATTTTTTCGGTATGATTAGTTTTTAAATAATCGAAAATAGTTTGCGATTGTTGAATAGCTGTTTGACTGCTTAATTTTGATGTTGAAAAACATACATTGATGAGAATCAATACAGCATAAATTAATTCTTTCGTTTTTACGTGGCATTTACTCCCCTCTCCTTTGGAGAGGGGTTGGGGGTGAGGCTTAAAAACAGTCGTGTAATTTTTTAATATGGACATCATTTTTTTGGAGTATATTTATAGTCCAAAAGTACTTTTTTTTGATACCAAAACTCACCATAGATAAAATTATTGATACGGCTCGTGTTGAGGATGTTATTGGCGATTTTATTACCCTAAAAAAACGAGGCGCTAATTTATTAGGATTATGTCCCTTTCATGGCGAAAAATCACCATCCTTTACGGTTTCGCCTGCTAAGGGAATTTATAAATGTTTTGGTTGTGGCAAATCGGGTACGGCAGTCAATTTCATTATGGATCACGAGAGTTTATCGTATCCGGAAGCATTGAAATATTTAGCCAATAAATATGGTATTGAGGTTGTAGAAAAAGAAATCACCGTTGAAGAAAAGTTAATACAAAACGAAAAAGAAAGCCTTTACATTGTGATGCAATATGCACAAAAGTATTTCCATGATTTGCTGTTAAATGATGATATGGGGCGGTCTATAGGCTTAGGCTATTTTATAGAGCGAGGCTTCCGACAAGATATTATTGAAAAATTTCAATTAGGTTATAGTTCCGAAGAACGACGAAAATTCTCAGAAACAGCCATTAAAAATGGTTATAAGCCAGAATACCTTGTAAAGACAGGCATGTCCATCCTTTCAAACAATCATGTAGAAGGCAGTCCTATTACTGAAAAAGATATTTTTGATAGATACACTGGACGTGTCATGTTTCCTATTCATAATATTACCGGGCGTGTTATAGGTTTTGGCGGACGAATTTTAACATCCGATAAAAAATTCGCGAAGTATATCAACTCGCCGCAAACAGATATTTACGATAAAAGTAAAACACTCTATGGTTTGTTTCAGGCCAAGAAGACTATCATTCAAGATGATACTTGTTATTTAGTAGAAGGTTATACAGATGTGATTTCGATGCATCAATCAGGCATTGAAAATGTAGTGGCTTCTTCAGGTACATCTTTAACGGTTGAACAAATTAAACTCATTCATCGCTTCACTAAAAATATTACTATTTTATATGATGGTGATTTTGCCGGAATTAAAGCCAGTTTCAGAGGTATTGATTTAATTTTAGAAGAAGGAATGAACGTGCGCGTCTTGCTATTTCCTGATGGAGATGACCCGGATTCGTATAGCAAAAAAGTAACAAACGAAGCGTTTAAAGAATTCATTAAACATAATAGTAAAGATTTTATTTCCTTCAAAACAAGTCTATTATATAAGGATGTAGAGAATGACCCCATTAAGCGTGCCGAATTAATTAAGGATATTGTTGAGAGTATTGCGGTTATTCCAGACGCTATTAACAGAAGTGTGTACGTGAAAGAATGTTCTAAAATAATGGACATTAACGAGCAAATTTTACAAATAGAAATTAATAAACTCATCCGTAAAAAAACAGGAAAACATTTATCAAAAGATAACTCTAATAATACATCAAACTTCTCAAATGCTTATAACGAGGCACCTCCAGAAGAATACTTTGAAGAAGAAAAAGCGATTGATGTCATTTTAGATCACGAAGAAAAAGAGTTGCTGCGCATGATGATGCAATACGGAAATGTGTTAGTTGACTTAGAAGCAGAGGATACTGATAGCAAAGAAATTAATATACAATTAACGGTTTGTGAATTTGTGATTTTTGAATTATGGCGAGACCAGATACAATTTATCAATCCTTTGTATCAATTAGTATTAGACGAGTTTCAGTATGAGCTTGAAAAAGGAATTATTCCTGTGCTTCAAACATTTACACATCATCAAAACCCCGCCATTTCGCGAGTGGCCATTGATGTCGCTTCTTTTTCGGATGTTGTATCACCAAAATGGGAGGCCTTAGGCGTTGTCATTCCTAAAGAAATTCATGCCATTAAACGTGGCGTTGAACATCAATTATTTTCATTAAAAGAAAAACGCTTATCAACGATTATTACTTCCACGAAAGAATTATTAAAAACAGCCGATCCATTTGAAAATGAAGAGGTGTTTCGTTTTTTAATTTCTTTAGAAAACCAAAAAAAACGTGTTAACAAAATTTTAGGCAGAACAGTCGTAAAATAGCATTCCTAAACAGGTTTGCCTGCGAGCATTGACTAATATTGATGTTTGTTGATTTTGAATAATTTCTGTATTTTTATTTCGATTTTAAAAATGAGTGAACCCCCTTTATGGTTTAGTGAAATTAGATGCATTTAATGAGTTTCACCTTAACTTTGCAAAACTAAACCTTAATTAACTATTATAATCTATGAAACATTTACTTTTAATTTTTTTATTAATTTTTTCAATTAAGGCAAACCTCGTTTTTGCACAAACGTTAAATACCATTCCAAATAGTTTTACTATTCGCGGTGAAAATCTAAAATCATCAGACGTTGATTTTTACACAAAAAGCATTTTAGCAGCTGATATGGAGCAGTTTCGGTTGCAGACTGAAACTGTCATTCTGAAGTTTAAAAATGGATTTACCTTAGAGCTATTGTCAGCTAAGGAATTGGTTGTAAAAAACATAAGGTCTGACGTAGACATTTCAAAATATACTAATTATCCATCACAACATGATTATAAATACCCTCTATTTGAAATTTTGGATTCAGGTTGGTTGGTAGGCGTAGTAGATGTAATAACTAAATAACAATATTAAATATAAACACGAAATATAATATTTATGAAACATAAATTATTAAATACACTAGTTATAATCTCAATTTTGATTGGTAATAATTTAATTGCACAAGTTCCAGCAAATGATAATTGTTCTGGAGCTCAAAGCATTGTCATTGGTGCTGTTCCGCCTTGCGGTACAGGTTCTCAAATTAGTGCTAATACTACTGTTGCGGGTAATATTACCTTAGCTACTCCTGCTAATCCTTACATATATCAAGTCGGATGTACGGGTACATCAACTACACAAGCCAATCCTGCTAGAGATCTTTGGTATTCTTTCGTAGCGACAGGTTATCAAGCGAATATTAACGTTACATCAACATTTTCAAAACCGAATATCGCCCTGTGGTCAGGCACCTGTGCTGGTCTTGGAGGCGGTGTAGGAGGTTGCGCAGTTGGTTCTGGTGGAGTTGCCAATTTGATAGCTCAACAATTAATTATTGGAAATACTTATTTAATACAAGTAAGTGGTGCTACAAATCAAACTGGAACTTTTAATATGACTGTAAATAATCAAATAGATTGTAATAATTGTTTAGGTGCATCTGCTTTGACAGTAAATCCTTTACCAATAAATGGTGCTTATGCACCAGGTACAACTGTTAATTTCTGTTTCCATGTTAGTTCATATACCCACGTTAATACGAACTGGCTTCATGGAGTTCAACTTTCTTTAGGCTCTGGATGGAATGCTGCTTCGCTTACTACCAGTGTCCCAACTTCTACTAGTACTGGTGGCGCTTGGTCTTATTACCCGACTGGTATTGGCACTGTAAATGGGATATTTTGGGGTCCAGGATGGTATTGGAAAACGACTGGCAGCACTGCTCCTCAAAATAATTTTGGTGATCCTGCTGTTAATTCAAACGCAGGAATGTGGAACTTTTGTATGTCCATAACAACCCCAATGTCATGTACTCCAGGAGCAAATTTTGGAGTAACATTCAATACAAGTGGAGATGGTGAATCGGGTTCTTGGTCCAGTGCTGCTTGTGCAACTGATTTTGCAACAAATTTTAATGCGCTTGGCGCATGTTGTCCGCCAACAATGTCTTCCTTACCATTAAATTGTTTTGGTGTTTCTACGGGCTCCGCCACCGCATCTCCTATAGGAACTCAAGGACCATATACTTATAATTGGTCTGGCCCTGGCGCATACACATCCACTTCAACAGGTGTAGCAGGCGCAAATACAATCCCTAATATTGCAGCTGGAGTTTATACCGTCAATATTACTGATAAAAATCTATGTTTAATTTCAAATACAGTTACAGTTACACAACCTACAGCATTAGCATCTGCCTTAACTCCAGTAAATTCGTCTTGTTCTTCCGCAGGCTCAATTACTACAGCTCCGTCAGGAGGTACACCTGGTTACACCTACGCTTGGTCCGGTCCATCAGCATATTCTTCAACTGTTCAAAGTCCTGCAGGGTTAACTGTTGCTGGCGTTTATACGCTAACTTTATCGGATACTAAAGGTTGTACACTTACTAAAACAGTTACTATTGCATCTACAGGAACAGTAACGTCTACGTTTACAGGAGCTGGCACACAATGCTTTATTGGAAACACATTTACATTTGGAAACACAGGTTCTTCTGGAGCAGGTATTACACATGCATATACTTTTTCTCCAACTGCTGGTGCTCCAGTAGCGTCGCCAGTAAGCACAACAGCTAATTATGGCCCTGTAAGTTTTACATCGCCAGGAACATATACGGTTTCTCAAACGGTTGTTGATGGTGTTTGTGTTAATACAACTACAAGTGTTGTAATAGTTAATCCTAACCCTTTGGGAACATTAACATCAACAAACCCTACCTGTGGTTTTAGTAATGGTGTAATAACAGTAAACAACACGGCGCCAGGCGCGCCAGCTCAAACACTTAATGTTCCTATAGTAAGCAGTGCAGGTTTAGTTTCCGGACAAACCGTTACAGGTTTGGGAGCAGGAACACCTATCATTACCTTGACAAATAACTATGGTTGTACTTATACAGTTTCAACGACATTAACGATGACGCCTGGTCCAACAGCCATAACAACGACAACTACCAATGCGACTTGTGGATTAAATAATGGTAGTTTCACATTTGGAACTCCAACAGGAGGAACGCCTTCTTATATTTATGCTATCAATGGAGGTGCTTATACGGCAACCTCTCCAACAACAGCGTTGCCAGCAGGTAATTATTCAGTAACTGTAAAGGATGCCAATGGTTGCTTACTTACAAAAGCATTAGTAATTTCGAATGTGCCTGGTCCTGCAGCAATTGCAGGAACTTCTAGTCCAGCGAGTTGCGCAGGAGCTACAGGTTCTTATACAGTTTCAGGTGTAACGGGAGGCACGCCTACATATAGTTATTCGGTTGATGGAAGCGCTTATTCATCATCATCGGTTATCTCAGGATTGTCAAATGGCACACATTCAATTACAGTAAAAGATGCTAATGGATGTACGTTTCCGTCTACTTTTATTGTTGGAGTATTAGCAGGCATTACTTCGGCTACAGTTAACGCATCATCAGTGAGTTGTGGCGCATCAAATGGTACTTCAACAGTTTCGTTGGTAACAGGAGGAGTTCCTGCATACAGTTATTCGTATGACGGAGCGGGTTTTGTTGCCAGTGCAAGTACTACCGGATTAGCAGCTGGAAACCACACCGTAGTTGTTAAAGATATTAATACATGTACATTAACTGTACTTTATACAGTTGTTAGTTTAGGAAGTCCTACTACTTCAATTACTAGTTTTTCAAATGTAAGTTGTTTTGGAGGAGCTAATGGTTCTTGTACTGTTGCCATACCTAGTGGTGGTGCAGGCGGACCTTATACATATACTATTTCTACTACACCTATCGCTTCTAATGGTATAGGTACTTTTACTGGATTAGCACCTGGATCATATAATATTACGGTAAAAGATGCAGGGGGCTGCATTGCAACAACGTCTGTTACTATTACCCAACCTACTCAGGTTGTTGTTTCACCTACATCTATACCTGTAAAATGTTTTGGCACTGCTACAGGAACGATTAATGTAGTAGGTTCTGGTGGAACTCCTGCTTATACCTATAACTTAAACGGAGGTGGATATCAAGCATCTACTGTGTTTGCTAATCAAAATGCAGGAACTTACATCATGGGTATAAAAGATGCCAATTTGTGCACTACTACGCAAACGGTAACCATCACTCAACCAACAGCTCTGACAATTAGTGTATCATCGCAAAAGGCAAACTGTACAGCCGCTAATGGAGTTGGTTCAGCAACAGTTACAGGAGGCTCTCCAATATATACATATACTTGGACAGGCACTGGTGGCGCAGCTGCTACAAGTAATGGTTTAATTGGGGGAAGTTATAATGTAACAGCAACGGATGCTAATGGATGTGTTATTAGTAGTCCGGTAACTATAGGAATAACTCCTGGGGGTGTTGCATCAATTACAGCATCTACAAATATTACATGTAATGGGTTTAATAATGGAACAATGACTGCAGGAATTACTGGAGGAGCTTCTCCTTATACGTATTCTTGGTCTCCAGGCGGTCAAACGATATCAACGGCTATTAATTTAGCTCCAAATACGTATTCATGCACTATTACAGATTTTTACGGTTGTAAATCTACTGCCTTTGGAACTATCACACAACCATCAGTATTAGCGCCTATTATGAACTCTCAGAACGTTAAATGTTTTGGTACATCTACTGGTACAATTTCAGCTACTGGTTCAGGTGGTACTGCTCCATATACTTACTTATGGCCTACATTAGCAAGTACGTTATCTACTGTTAATAATGTGGCAATAGGAATTTATTCATGCACGACAACTGATGCAAATAACTGTTCTATTACTCAAACGATAGCTGTTACGCAACCAAGTTCTATAACCTTAACATCAACAATAACACCAGCTAATTGTAATCTCTCGAATGGCTCTGCCACTATTTCAATAGCGGGTGGATCACCTGCATATACTCAAACATGGAGTGCTGGTTCAACAACAACATCTCAAAATGCAGTTTTTGCTGGTACATATACGATTAATGTAAAAGATGCTAATAATTGTTTCCAAACATTAGCAGTAACAATCCCTAACTTATCTGGACCAGTTATTAGTATTGTTAGTCAAACGAATGTGAGTTGCTTTGGAACATGCAACGGTGCTGCTACAACGATCGTAACAGGTGGAACAACACCTTATATCTATTCTTGGAGTAATGGTCAAGTAACGCCAGCAGGAACCAATTTATGTGCTCAAATATATACTGTATCAGTTACAGATAATAATGGCTGTGTTGCTTCTACGAGTGTTAATATTACTCAGCCAACAGTTTTAACTCTTACTGTAAGCCCTACTAACCCTAAATGTTTTGGGGCAATTAATGGTTATGGTATAGCAGCTGCTATTGGTGGTAGCCCTGGTTATACGTATGCTTGGACAGGAGGTGGCGGTAGCTCAGCAACAAGTAGCCTTTTAGGTGCGGGTAATTATGGTATTAGTGCTACAGATGCCAAAGGTTGTGTAGTTACATCATCAATGGTTTTAACTAATCCGCTAGTTATGTCAGCGAGTATCTCATCAACAAACATTACTTGTTTTAATGCTTGTAATGGTGCTGCTGTAGCTACATCTACAAATGGAGTTGGCGCTGTAAGTTATTATTGGACTGGAGGGCCAAGCCCTATTACTGCTCAAACTGTAACTGGTTTATGTGCCGGAACATACACAATGGTGGCTACTGATCAAAATAATTGTACTGGTAGTAGTATAGTAACAATTACGCAGCCAACTCAAGTAACAGCTAATATTACATCAAGTGGAAGTGTAACTTGTAATGGTGGAAATAATGGCTTTGCTTCTGTAACTCCGGCTGGTGGAACTGGCGCATATAGCTACTCATGGTCTCCTAGTGGAGGAAATGGAGCTACGGCAAATACATTAATTGCTGGTAATTATGTTGTTACTGTAAAAGATATAAATCTTTGTACGGCAACAGCTAGTGTAACAATACTACAGCCAACGCCTTTAGCTACAACTTTAACTACAACAAATGTAAAATGTAACGGAGCTTCTGATGGAACAGCCAATGTGGCTTTTGCTGGAGGGGCTGGTACAACCACTTTCTTGTGGCAACCGGGTTTACAATCAGGTAATTCAGTTAATAATTTAACAGTAGGTAATCAAACGGTAACAATAACATCTAACGGAGCTTGTCCAACTATTTTAACCTTTACGTTAACTGAAC
>JAYVDU010000315.1:0-13351 GCA_043749245.1 Bacteroidota bacterium
AAGGCCGTTTTGAAAAACAAAAATAAAAAATTAATATTTAATTTGCAATTTAACACAGAATCTATGTGCCTATGTTGTTCAAAATGGACTATGTATTAATATAGTTGGTATAATACCATATTCGTTCTAAAACACCCAAATACACTCATTCTTCTTCAACTCACGCCTATGGGTGAAAAAAAAATAGTTGCATAGCCAGGGCTGTGCAACTATTTTTTATTATTGTCTTGCTAAAAAATAATTTCGTTTCTATTGTATATTTTAGAAAGAAAATTGGTATAAAACAAAACGTATTAGTCTATTCGATTAATTTGGTTTGTTGTTTTCCGCTTCTTTATTTTTTTTGTCAAGTTCTTCTTGCTTTTTCTTAGCATCTGACTTTTTTTGTTCTTCTGTTTTTTGTTCTAATTTTTTGGTTGCTTTTCTTTTTTCGGCTTCCTTGTCTTCCACAACTACTTTTGCTTTACGTAATTCTTCTGTTTTATCATCTGTTTTAATTTGCGACTTTCTTAAATCATTTGCTTTATCATCTGTTTTGTTTTGCGACTTTCTTAAATTTTCCGTTTTCTCGTCGGCTTTATTTTGTGCTTTTTGCACATCTTCCGTTTTATCTTCTAATTTTTTTTCTGCCTTTTTTACCTCTTTGCTTTTAGTCTCTATCGTGTTTTGTTCGTTCGTTACTTTAGCTTTAGTCGAATCATTTACTTCTTGCGCAACTCCTGTTAAACCTAACACGGTTAGCGTCATTGAACATAGTGCAAATTTGTTTATCGTTTTCATAAATACTGCTTTTAAAATGGTGAATAAATTATAAATTAGCAAACATGAGATTTAAATTATCTTAAACTGTTACATCCTATTTTTAATTGTTACATGATTCACTGGTAATATGCGCTTAAATTAGGACGGGCTATAAAATTAGTGAGTTTACCTAATGCTTTAAAATTTACTTTGAACGAATCGTTGTGTTTTTATGGGCAAAACGCGTAAATAGTCTGTCTCAAAAATAGCTGTATCTTTAAAAAAAGATCATGCCAGTGAAGCCAACAAAAAAAGTCGTATCCAAAACAAAGCCTAAAACAAAACCCAAGGGCAAGCCTACGGTAAAGGCAGTTGCTAAACCTGTGGCAAACAAAAAACCAAAAATAAAACCAGCTTTTAATTTAAAAGGAATTCCTGCTCCATTCAAATGGATTTGCACGCTGGCTATAAATAATGCCACCACGCAAACCGAATGTGATGAATTAGTGTTGGCTGGCATCAACACTTTTGAAGCCTTACATGAAACTGAAACGCCTGAAATAGCTGCTAAAACAGAAGTGCAGGTTGTAACGCAAGCAATCTTAACTAAGAAAGCTTCATATAAAACTCCCGAATAAAAAAGAGGAACATTTTTATTCCTCTTTTGATTTGTAAAAAATGTGTGCTACTCCTATTTTAATTTAGTCTGGCAACTAAGCAACAGCCGTGCTTCATTAAAATAGTCTCTCATGCTTATATGCATCACGTGTAAATTAAAAAAAGTTTGAGTTTGATTAGATGTGTTGCAAACGCGACCTTGTAAAAAGCCAAGCCTTTTAATAAGTACTTTCTGAGGATTTATAAATCCGAGCTATGAAAAATATTAAAGCCTAAGGCCAATCACACACACATCATCTACTTGCTCCAAATCGCCACGCCACGCTTCAAACTTATTTTTTAAAAACCCGTGTTGTTCGTTTAATGACAGGTCTTGCATACTAAACAGTAATTCGTTCAACGATTTATTTTTAAACTTTTTGCCTTTAGGTCCGCCAAACTGGTCGGCAAATCCATCTGTATATAAATATAACACATCACCTTTTTTTGCATCAATTGTATATAAATTAAAATCTTCTTTTCTTTCTCCAACGCCAACAGGCATGCGGTCGGTAACCAATTCGGTTATCGTTTTGCTATTGATTAATACCGGTTTGTTATTAGCTGCCGAATAGGTAATTTGTTTATTTCTTAACTCTATCCTTATAAGAATGCCATCGAAACCATCTTTTTGACCTTCTTTGCTAATAGCATCCGTTAATCGTTGTCGGACATAATTAAATATATCGTTGGGCGTTTTAATGTTTTTTTCTTTGATTGCTTCATTCAAAAACCCGATACTTAACAAACTCATAAAGGCGCCTGGCACTCCATGCCCAGTGCTATCGCATACTGCTAAGTAAAGACTGTCTTCGGTTTTAGTAGCCCAATAAAAATCACCGCTCACAATATCTTTAGGATTAAAATAGACAAAAGGACTATTGAAATTAGTATTTAAAAAATCATGATGAGCCAATAACGAATATTGTATACGTTTAGCATAGTTAATTGAATCAATTATTTCTTTTTGCTTTTCTTCTATAATATGATTCTTGATTTTAACTTCATCTCGTTGATGCGTAATAATTTTATTTGCTTTTTTATTATGTTGTAAACTTCTAAATATGAAAAAAGAAAAAGCAATCACTAATACAAGTCCGAAAATTACTGAACCTATTACAATTTGTTGGAAGCGATTTTTTTCTTGGTTTACCAACCGTTCTTTATCCTGCTGCTCTTTCAATACAGCTTCTTTTTTATCATATACATATTTCAATTGGCTTTTAAGACTAGCCTTGTGATTGGCTTCATTTGAAATGCTGTCTTTATAAATAACGAATTGTTTATAGTGTTCAAAAGCACCCTTATAATTGCCATTTACCGAATCTATTTTTGAAAGCAATCGTTCTGCGTTTCTAATATTAGCAGGGAAGCCCAATTGTTTAGAAAGCGTTAAAGAACTATCGGCATATAATTGTGCTAAGGTTAATTGCTGTTTACTATTAACGGTAGCATTTTTTAAGGAAGCTAATTTAAAAAAAACGGATGCGATGTTGTGCTGCGATGCTGCTACACCTTGTTGATCTCCATTTTTTTCTCGCAAATTTTTACTGCGATCATAATAACTTAAGGCTTTTGAAAAATTTTCTTTTTTAAAATAAATACCTCCCAAATTATTTAATGAATAAGACATCCCTTCTTCATCCCCAACATCTTCTTGCAACTTCAAGCTTTTACTGCAATAATATAACGCACTTCCAATGTTATTTTGATCGAAGTATAAATTACCAATATTGTTAAGCGAATTAGCCAATGCATTTTTATCTCCAATGGCTTCTCTTATTTTTAAACTCTTTAAATAATAGTCCAACGCTTTGGACACATCCTTTTGATAATAATATATCACCCCAATATTACTAAGCAATTCTGCCACGCCTGCTGCGTTTCCAATCTCTTCCTGAATTTTTAAACTTTTCGAAAAGAAATCTAAAGCGTTTGGTATATCGCCTTGATTATTATACATAAACCCAATGTTATTGTAAGCATCTGCTAATCCATTTTTTGCTTTTTTACTAATGAGTGGATTTTTGCTAGTTACTAAGCCTTCGCAAAGTTTTAGCATTTGTTCATTGTACTGAGGCCACACGTTGTCATCGCTGATGTTTTCAACAAGCTCTAATAAAATATTAATCTTACTGGTATCGTGCTGAGGATTTTTAAGTGCAGCTTTTAATGAATCTACATTTTGAGCTTTAGACATTAAGTTGCTAAAGATTAAAAGTAGACAGCCGAGGCATATATTTATGGTTGTTTTCAAATTATATTTTTATGAATTTTTTGCTGCAGAGGTAGTTTTAACGACTAAGCTATTTGTTTGTTTGTTGGAATGGGAGGCTAAGTTTTTTTTAGAAATGTGTTGCGCTTTGGTACATAAATAAATAACCGTATCTAAATGAGAAATCGCCAAAGGTTCACTTAGGCATGCATAGGCATTGGCCATCGACGTATCATGCAAGCTTTTGCTTTTAACAACCAGGCTCAAAGAATCAATCTGTGCTTGCTCCTCAGCCAAAAATTGTGCGAACAGAAGATGCATACATGCCAATGTTAAAACAAGGCAAGCAATCCGTTTTTTTAATTTCATAGTTTTATTAACTCAAATTTAATAAAAAATGGGAATAATGGTTTTTTCTTACATAACTCTTTCATAGTTAGCCACGAGCTGTTAAAAATAAAAGACTTTTATCGTAAGGCTTTGTAAGGCATAAATCTTATATTTGAGTTGAAAGACCCTTATACAAAACCATGGCCGCAGACGATAAAAAACAAGACATTCGACAAGCTCAGTCCAAGCAATTAGAAACTCAACTTTGGAACATTGCCAATACCCTACGTGGTAAGATGGATGCCGATGATTTTAGAGATTATATACTTGGATTTATTTTTTACAAATACCTGAGCGAAAAAATGCATAGCTATGCTAACGACGTTTTAAAGGCAGATAAAATAACCTACGACCAAGTAGAAAAACACAAAGACAAAAAAGAATTACTATCAGCTATTAAAGATGAAGCCCTTGATAAATTAGGTTACTTCCTAAAGCCCTCCGAACTATTTAGCGAACTAGCGCGTCGCGGTACTGCCGAAGGCAAAAGCAAATTTATTTTAGATGACTTGGCCAAGGTGCTTACCAGCATTGAGCAAAGCACCATGGGCTCCGAAAGCGAAGAAGATTTTGGAAACCTATTTGAAGATTTAGATTTAACCAGCAGCAAGCTTGGTAAAAGCGAAACTGATAAAAACGAACTCATTGTAAAAGTACTTTCGCATTTAAACGATATTGATTTTGATTTAAAAAATACGGAGAGCGATGTATTGGGCGATGCTTACGAATACCTAATTGGTAAGTTTGCCAGCGGTGCCGGTAAAAAAGCAGGCGAGTTTTATACACCACAACAAGTAAGCAGCGTGTTAGCACGTTTAGTTACAGTTGGTAAAACAAAACTTAAAAGTGTGTACGACCCAACTTGTGGCTCGGGTTCTTTATTGTTGCGTGTAGCCAAAGAAGTAAAAGAAGTTGCCGCTTTTTACGGACAAGAAAGTAACCCTACAACATACAACTTGTGCCGCATGAACATGATTATGCACGATGTGCATTACAAAAAATTTGACATTAAAAACGAAGATACCCTTGAGCGACCACAGCATATTGACCAACGCTTTGAAGCCATCGTTGCTAACCCGCCCTTTAGTGCCGAATGGAGCGCCAGCCCCTTATTTATGAGCGACAACCGTTATGCGCCATACGGACGATTAGCGCCCAAAGGCACAGCCGACTTTGCTTTTGTACAACACATGGTGCACCAGTTAGCCGATAACGGAACCATGGCTTGTGTATTGCCACACGGCGTGTTGTTTAGAGGCGGTGCCGAAGGACATATACGTGAGTATTTAATAAAAGATAAAAACCAGTTGGATGCCGTAATTGGTTTACCGGCTAATATATTTTATGGCACGAGCATACCAACCTGTATTTTAGTATTAAAAAAGAATAGAAAAGCGATGTCTGAGGCTCTCGAAGACAGAGCAAACAACGTACTATTTATTGATGCCAGCCAACATTTTGAAAAAGTAAAAACACAAAACTATTTACGAAAAGAAGACATTGCTAAAATAATAGATACCTATAAACTTTATAGCAATGGCGCGCTGAGCGAAGCCAACACAGACAAATACAGCCACGTTGCACCTTTAAGTGAAATAGCCGAAAACGATTACAACTTAAACATACCGCGTTATGTAGATACCTTTGAAGAAGAAGAAGCCGTTAATTTAAAAACGGTTAGTAAAGAACTCCGCTCGGTGGCTGAGGCTCTCGAAGCCACCGATGCCAGCATTGCAGCCTATTGCAAGGAATTAGGAATAGACACCCCTTTTTAATTTTATGGAAGAAACTAACGTGTTACATAAGAAAAAGGTTGTTGCTCCTAAATTGAGGTTTAAAGGATTTGAAGATTCGTGGATAAAAAGTAGACTAGGTGATATTGCCATAATTACAACAGGAAATACTCCAAGTACAACTGTTGCAGAATATTACAATGGACCCAAATTATTTGTTTCTCCTGCTGACATTAATGAAAACAGATATGTTTACAAAACCAAAACTACACTAACTGATTTAGGATTTAAACAGGGAAGAAAAATAACAATAGGAAGTATTTTATTTGTTTGTATTGGTTCAACTATTGGAAAAGTTGCGCAAGCGACTGATGAGTGTTTAACCAATCAACAAATTAACGCTTTAGATGCAATAAATGGATTTGATAATAATTTCATTTATGCGATACTTGAAAGAAATGGTAAAAAAATAAAATTATTAGCTGGCACACAAGCGGTACCCCAGATAAATAAAACTGATTTTTCTAATTTTAAATATAATTTCCCCACCCTCCCCGAACAACAAAAAATCGCAGCCTTTTTATCGGCGGTAGATGAAAAAATTGCCGTACAGACGCAATGCCTTGCGTCTCTGCGGCAATACAAAAAAGGGGTGATGCAACAGCTCTTCTCTGGTAAGTTGCGTTTTAAAGATGAGAACGGAAAGGCTTATCCTAAGTGGGGAATAATTATGTTAGGGGATATATGTAGTGAAATTACATATGGTCTAACCGTTAGACCTACTTTTGTAGATAATGGAATTCCATTAATATCAGCAAGAGAAATATCAAAAGGCTTTGTAAATTATGAGGTTGCTCCTCAAATTAGTTTAGAGGATTTCAATAATTTATCTAAAAAAGCAAAACCTCAAAAAGGTGATTTGTTTTTAAGTAAAACTGGGTCAATAGGATTCTCTGCATTAGTTGAAATCGAAAAAACAATTGCTATAACTCAAAACATCGCAATAATTCGACTAAAAGATGAGAAGGCAAATTCTACAAAATTCCTTTTACAATTTTTTAGAACAAAACAGTTTTTGAAAACTGCAATATCTAAAATTAATCAGTCAACTATTATGGATTTGCAATTAGGTGATATTAAAAAACTTCCTATACCATCAGTATGCATCGAAGAACAAAAAAAGATAGCAGATTTTTTATCGGTTATAGATGTAAAGATTGAGAAGGTAAGTAAGCAAATAACCCAAACCCAAACCTTTAAAAAAGGGCTGTTGCAGCAGATGTTTGTGTAAATTACTCACAATGAGTTTAATAACAAGTAAAAGTTAAGAAAAATGTTAAAATTATTAGGTAATACCAAAAAAGTATATACATTTGTACCAACAGTACTCGCCACGCTACCCATCAGAACAGCGTCCCAGGGCGAGTCTTTTGCTTTTAATAGTTTCCTGTTTCAAAATAATACACCTTCCACGCCTCTTAATAATGCGCACATGGAGGGTTTTCTTTTTATTAATAATACCTTTAGTAAATATGATTTATTCTAAAGAAGCATATACGATACAGCAACATATAGAGCAATTAAAACAACGAGGTTTACTTGTTGAAGATGCTATGGCAGAACACTATTTGTCACATGTAAGTTATTACCGTTTGGCAGGTTATTGGTGGCCAATGCAAGCCGATAAAGAAAAACATATTTTTAAACCAAATAGTAAATTCGAAGATGTTATCAGTCTTTATAATTTTGATGCTGAATTACGCATCTTACTATTTGATGTGATTGAAAAAATAGAAATTAGCCTCCGCACTAAATTAATTTATCATTTATCGCTCGAATATGGGCCATGGTGGTTTCAAGACACCACTCTGTTTTCTGATACACAGGCATTAGTGCAAACATTAGCATCTATGCAAGAAGAGATTGAGAGGTCAAAGGATATATTTATAAAAGAACATAAGAGAAAATACAAAGATGATTTACGTTTTCCTCCATCATGGAAATCACTTGAATTAACTAGTTTCGGGGCTCTATCAAAACTATACGGCAATCTTAAAAATGATATAAAAGCAAAAGATACCATTGCTGCTGAATTTGGTGCAGTAAACCACACCTTTTTGCCAAGCTGGTTACAATCTATTGCGCAAATAAGAAATTACTGCGCGCATCACAGTCGTTTATGGAATAAAAACTTACCGGGCACACCAAAAATGTTACCTAAGCCGCCAAAACCGTGGGTAAAAGATATGCCAGTTGATACACAAAAATTGTATCTTCATTTATGTATTATGCGCTATCTATTAAACATCATTGCTCCTGGCAATGTATTTCATATAAAATTAGATTCATTAATGGAAAGATATCCCAGTGTAGATCCAGAAGCTCTTGGGTTTAAACCTAATTGGCAAAACGAAGCACTTTGGAAATGACAACACAATCAGAAGCCATATTAGAAAGTAATCTCATTAAACAATTAATTGGTTTAGGTTACGAATCTGTGCAAATACACGATGGTGAAGCGTTTGTTGCCAATCTCAAAGCCCAATTAGAGATATTTAATAAAACCACATTTACAACCAAAGAATTTGATGGCATCTTAAATCACTTAGCCAAAGGCTCTGTATTTGAAAAAGCCAAAACCTTACGAGATCGTTTTCAGTTTACTAAAGAAGACGGCACCGCTTGCTATGTGCGCTTTTTTAATAATGAAGATTGGACATTAAATAAATACCAAGTCACCAATCAAGTGCAACAACAAGGTTCTTTTTTAAACCGTTATGATGTAACGTTATTAGTTAATGGTTTACCGTTGGTGCAAATAGAATTAAAACGAACAGGCATCGAAATTAAAGAAGCCTTCAATCAAATTAACCGTTATCAAAATCATTCGTTTTGGAGCAACCATGGCTTGTTTCAATACGTGCAATTGTTTGTAATTAGCAATAGCGTTAATACAAAATACTTAGCCAACAATGCTCTGCAATCGGTTTTGCAAACCTATTTTTGGGCAGATGAAAAAAATAAAAACGTGACTGAGCTCAGCGCATTTGCTGCTTCATTTTTAAATACCAATGCCTTGGGAAAATTCATTTCGCATTATGTAGTAATGAACGAAACCTATAAAAACATGATGGTGTTGCGCCCTTACCAATATTATGCCGTAGAGGCTATTATTAAACAAGTGGCTGCGGTGCCTGAGGCTCTCGAAGGCACAAGCAGAAACGGTTATATTTGGCACACCACTGGTTCTGGCAAAACATTAACCTCCTTTAAGGCCAGTCAAATTATTATGGAGTTGCAACAGGTGCACAAAGTTGTATTTGTTGTGGATCGTAAAGATTTGGATTACCAAACCATGCAGGAGTTTAACGCATTTAAAAAAGATAGTGTTGATGTGACGGATAATACAAAATCCTTGGTAGATCAGTTAACCGACCCTAACAATAAATTGGTATTAACTACCATCCAAAAATTAAATAATGCCATTACAAAAAAACATTACGAAACTAAACTTACAGGCTTAAAAGATAAAAAAGTAGTGTTTATTTTTGACGAGTGTCACCGTTCGCAGTTTGGTTTCACACACAGTAAAATAACCGAGTACTTTACAAACGCCCAACTGTTTGGCTTTACAGGCACTCCTATTTTTGCAGAGAACGCTAATAAAAACGAATTAGGCAAACGGACTACTAAAGATTTGTTTGGTGAGTGTTTACATAAATATGTAATTACCGATGCCATTCGCGATCAAAACGTTTTAAAATTTGGAATTGAATACATTGGTAAATACAAACAAAAAGGCAACACCTTTATTGATATTGATGTAGAAGATATTGATAAAGCCGAAGTACTGAATGATGAAAAGCGTTTAGAAAAAATTGCAGATTACATTATCGCTTATCACAATCAAAAAACATTTGATAAAACATACTCTGCCCTCTTTGCTGTAAACAGTATCGAAAACTTAATTAAGTATTACGATATATTTAAACGCAAACAACTAGCCGGCGAACATGATTTGCGCATTGCCACCATCTATACCTATGGTGCCAACGAAGAAGATACAAACGCACAAGGTTATTTACCCGACGAAAATTGGGATATGGCTGCAGAACCGCAAGCGGTTTACAAATCGAGCCATACGCGCGATAAATTAGAGGAGTATATTCAAGATTATAATCAGATGTATACTCAAAGTTTTACAACGAAAGACAGTAAATTATTTGAAAATTATTTCAAAGACATTTCAAAGCGTTTAAAAGAGCGCGAGAGAAAAAGTTTTGATGATGAGAAAGACCGGTTGGATATAGTGATTGTGGTAAACATGATGCTCACTGGTTTTGATGCCAAAAAAGTAAATACACTTTACGTTGATAAAAATTTAAAGCACCACGGCTTGATACAAGCCTTTTCGCGCACCAACCGTATTTTTAGTGAACAAAAATCGCAAGGCAATATTTTGTGTTTTCGTAATTTAAAAGCAGCTACAGATGATGCCATCACTATGTTTTCTAACAAGGAGGCAATAGAAGAAATTATATTACCTCCTTACGCAGATATTGCAAAACTATTTAAAGACGCTTTAAAAACCTTGCTAAGCATTGTGCCCAATTACCAAAGCGTGGATGATTTAGAAAGCGAAGAAGATGAACTAGCCTTTGTGAAAGCGTTTAGAGCATTGTTGCGTGCTAAAAACGTATTAGCATCTTACACCGATTTTAGTTGGGATGAATTAGACATTGACGAACAAACCTTTAAAGATTACGAAACCAAATATTTGGATTTACGTGACAAAGTAAAACGGGATACTACCAAACAAAAAACCTCCATCTTAGATGAAATAGATTTTGAAGTAGAGCTCATACATCGCGACACTATTAATGTGGTCTATATTATTAAGCTATTGGCTAAATTAAAAAATGCAACTACCAGCGAAGCCGTCAAACAAAAAAAGGCAATCATGGATTACTTGAGCGGCGACATTGAGTTACGTAGCAAGCGCGAATTGATCGAAAAATTTATAGCAGAGCATTTGCCAAAAATTAATGATGCCGATAACATACAAGATGAATTTGAAAAATACTGGCAAGAGCAAAAAGTGTTAGCCCTTAGCAAACTATGTGACGAAGAACATTTAGATAAAGCCCAATTCAAATCCCTGATCGAAGCATACATTTATAGCGGACAAGACCCAATACGTGAAGACGTTTTAAAATGCTTAGGCGACCGCCCAAGCGTTTTAAAAGCCCGAGAAATTGGCGAACGCATCATTGCCAAAATGAAAGAGTATGTAGAAGTGTTTGAAAAAGGAATGGTAGCTTAAGTATTATTTTATCATGTCTAGTAAAAAAATACATAATATGATAAACGAAGAAAGCAGCTGGACTATGTGTGAGGAGTGCCAGGGGCGTGGTACAAAAAACCATAAGCTCCGCCATAAAGTACGCATCCAGTATCAATTGTCATGCGATGAATTTGAAAAAACAAATCGTGAAGGCTCGGCTCCTATTCGTCCTAAGGGTCACCCTTATTCATGCGAAACTTGCAGTGGCATTGGCTTACTTCCTTCTGCTAGTTATCCCATAGTAGATACAAAAAACTACCCGCATGTGGCCATTATTGGCGGTGGCATAGGTGGCGTGGCTTTGGCGGTGGCTTGTTTGCACCGCAGCATTCCTTTCACCCTTTATGAGCGCGATAGCAACTTTGAAGCCCGCTCTCAGGGCTATGGACTCACTTTACAACAAGCCACTAAAGTGATACAAGGCTTGGGTATTATGTCGTTAGCAGATGGATTAGTTTCAACAAGGCATGTGGTGCATACAACTGATGGAAAAGTAATTGGCGAATGGGGGATGAGAAAGTGGATTCACGCAGAAGGGAAAACAGGACCGAGGCGCACCAATATTCATATCACTCGGCAAGCTTTGCGCTTAGCGCTACTTAAGCAAATCGGCACACACGATGCCGTGCAATGGGGACATCAATTAATAGATATTAAAAATTTTGACAGTGAAGGTATTGAACTCAGCTTTCAAGTGAATGGAGAGATAAAAAACGCCAAAGCAGATTTGGTGGTTGGTGCCGATGGTATTCGCAGTGCTGTGCGACAATTATTAATTGGTGATGATGTAGCTCCATTACGTTACCTAGGTTGTATGGTGATATTGGGCATTTGTCCGTTGACGGCTCTCGCAGATACAGAGAATTCTTTATTGGACTCAGCTACGGTATTTCAAACCGCTAATGGCAATGAACGTATCTACATGATGCCTTATAATGCCGACTCGGTGATGTGGCAATTGAGTTTCCCCATGCCGGAACATGAAGCGAAGGCATTGAGTGCGCAAGGATTTCAGGCACTCAAAGAAGAAGCCTGTCGCAGAACTCAGTGGCACGAGCCCATTCCGCAGATTGTATCGGCAACCATGGCAGATCAGGTTTCGGGCTATCCCGTGTACGACCGCGAATTACTGAAGCCAGAATTATTGGCGACATGCGGCAACGTAACGTTGATAGGAGATGCAGCGCATCCTATGAGTCCGTTTAAAGGACAGGGCGCCAATCAAGCACTAATAGATGCGCTGGCGCTTGCGCGGGCAATCTCAAAAGGTTGCGGTCCTTTTTCTAATTGGAAAGAAGTAGGCTTGAGGGCAAGTGTATTAACTGAGTTTGAATCAGCCATGTTAAAACGTAGTGCTACCAAAGTGAAAGATTCGGCAGAGGCAGTACAATTCCTGCATTCCAAAATTGTGTTGCACGAAAGTGATGAGCCAAGAGGACGATGCATCAAAAGAAAAGATGCAACAACACAAGACAAAAGGGTAAAGTAAACCTATTACTTGATTTCCTTATCTTTTATTAAAGTGCCATCCGCTTTATAATATAAATAATGTACCTGTGTTCCTTTCGTAACTTCTACTTTATAAACCACGAGCTTATCTGCCCCATCTCCTTTAAAAATTTCTTCACGTGCTTTTGTTATTTTCCAATCTACATATTTGCCACTTACAATAGCATTAGCAACAGCTTTGATGGTTTTCTTACTCATACTAATATGTGTGGCAACAATTTCTCCTGCTAAAGTATACACTACTTTATATTGACGTTTATCTTTCGTAAAATTGACAACATAATATTTAGGATTAACACAATTATATAAATTAGGATTACAGCCATACCATTCCGATTCATCTAACAATTCGGGGTAACCATGCCATACAGTTGAGGTACTTTTAGGATATTCTTTATGGTGTTTTTCTCTCACAACGACTGGAACCTGACTCTCGTCAACAAATATTGCAATTGCTTTTGCGGCTTCCATAAGTGGTTTAACTTCCTGAGCAAAACCACCAACCGATATGGTTATAAAAATCATACAAAACACAACTTTACTTAAACGCATGGTATACATAAGACTAAAAATTACACTGCAAATACATTTTTGCAACATGTAAATATTAGCATATCTGTAGGCTAAATAATTACAGAAAAATTAATATAAGTTATATAATTCGCATATCCTTATGTATGATATAGAATAACTCAGTTTTTTCAGAACAAAGCATTATCATTTCTTCTGTCGAACATTTAAAAAATGTTTAACCTAAACTAA
>JAYVDU010000316.1:0-4255 GCA_043749245.1 Bacteroidota bacterium
CGTTTTGAACCATGGGGTGTTGTTGTGCATGAATACGCTGCTTCAGGCTTTCCACTTTTATTAAGCAATAGGGTAGGGGCAAAAGAAAAATTTTTGCAAGAAGGAAAAAATGGTTTTGAATTTGAAGCAGAAAATGTAAAATCAATTAAACGAGCGTTACAAAAAATTGTAGATTTAAAGGATTCCGAATTGTTTGCTATGGGCGCGAAATCAAACGAATTGTCAAAATCTATTTCTCCAAAAACTTGGGCTGATAGTTTACTTAAGATTGTATAAAACTAAAGTATAGATAAAATATTTTTTTCAACGCGTTCTAATAAATTGTCTGTAGGATATTTTACAAATTTATCTCCAGTTAATTTTTCGTATAGTTCAATATAACGTTCGGATATTTCATTTACCCATGCATCACTCATTTCAGGTATTTGTTGTCCTTCTTTACCTTGGAAACCATTGTCAATTAACCAACGACGAACAAACTCCTTACTTAATTGTTTTTGGTCTTCGTTATTATCCTGTCGTTGTTGGTATCCTTCTAAATAAAAATAACGTGACGAATCAGGAGTGTGAATTTCGTCCATCAAATAAATTTTGCCATCACATAAACCAAATTCGTATTTTGTATCCACTAAGATAAGTCCCATTTTATTGGCTATTTCCTGCCCACGAGCATATAATTTACGAGTATAGTCTTCTAATAGCTTATAATATTCTTCGGATACAATACCTTGTTTTAAAATTTCATCTCTGCTAATATCTTCATCATGTCCAACAGAAGCCTTTGTAGTAGGGGTAATAATGGGTTCAGGAAATTTATCGTTTTCTTTTAATCCTTCAGGTAAGGTAACGCCGCATAAAGTTCTTAAGCCGCTGTTATATGTTCTTGCTGCATGACCTGCTACATAACCACGGATAACCATTTCAACTTTAAATGGCTGACAAACTCTACCAATACTAACAACAGGATCTGGTACAGCTGTTACCCAATTAGGAATAATATCTTTTGTAGCCTCTAAAAACTTAGATGCTATTTGATTCAAAACTTGTCCTTTATAAGGTATCCCTTTAGGTAAAACCACGTCAAATGCACTAATACGGTCACTTGCCACCATTACTAATAATTTATCATCGATATTATAAACATCTCTTACTTTGCCTTTATAATAACTTTTTTGTTTTGGGAAATTAAAATGAGTAACAGTTAGTGCTGACATAATTATTTATTTTAGAGATGGTAAATGTAAAAAATATTAAAGAAATTTATTCGTTTGGTATACTTGATTTTATTGGTGAAAATTTTGATTTAAGTTTGATAAATTTATTTTCGAAAAAATAATATGAAAAGGCTGAAACCAAAATTGTTATTAAAATAGTTGTAAAATAAATAATGAAATTTAAATAGAATTCATTTGTTGTAAATTTATATTTATTAAGAATATATAGTATAATGGGAATAATCATAAAATGATACATATACAACCCGTAAGAAATTTTACCTAAAAAATTAAATATTTTATTTTCCAGTTTAATTTTAATATTCTTATTCCCTATTATATTTAATATTACAATTATAAATATAATAGAATAAATTATATGTATACCATCCTGAATAAAATTAGGTGTGAAGTATATTAAAATTGGGATTAATAATAGTGATGTATTAATTACAACTTTTTTATAACATATATTTAAGTATTTAGTGTCATTTTTTTGTAGTAAAACGGCTCCAACACCCCCAATAGCCATACATTCAAACTTACACATAGCAACCATTCTTTTTAATGTTTCGTACCAATTTTCGTTTTTAAAAAAATCGTTAGCAAGTAATACAAGTGTTTTAAATGCAATAATGGCAACAATTAACCACAGTAATAATTTCATAATATTTTTTGTTTTTAAAATTAACAATGGCCATATTAAATAAAACTGTTCTTCTACACCTATTGACCAAATTTGACCAATATGCGGTACTGCTAAATACATTGAAAATGCCAAGTTTGGTAAAATAAAAATATAGAGTAGTAAATTATTATCGAAATTTTCAACAAAACTATTTTGAAGATAATGAATGTGAATTTGAGGAAAATGAGGTAAAACAAAAAAGCCTATTATTATTATTAAATAATATAGTGGCCAAATTCGTAGAATACGTCTCAGGTAAAATTCCTTTATTTTAATCGTTTTAAATTTTTCTTTTTCAACGAGCAAAAGATATGTAATTAAAAAGCCACTTAATACAAAAAAGAAATAAACGCCGAGCCCCCCTATATTAAAAATTAATGGGTTTTTCCAATAACTTTTAAAATTGGAAACTCCTTTTAATAACTCTATATGTGTAATTATAACAGATAAAGCGGCAATAAACCTTAAACCATTAATTCCAGTAAAAAAAACTCGTTCTTCTTTTATCATCCTTAATATTCCTTAACTAATAGTTTTTTATGTTTTAAATTCAAATTATGTTCGTCTATTTTTTTTAAATAATCAATTTTTGTATAATAATAAAGCCACATATATGCCATAAAGCCTCCATAGGTGTAATTTCCTTGCCGAGCCAATTGTAGTAAAATGACAACTAAAACAGCGTTAGAAATAAGCCAATGGTAATCACTTATTACATTTTCAGGATCTTTTTTTATGTAATAGTTCTTGATAAATAGAAACATAAATATGATTCCATATAGCCCCGTTTCTGATACAATTCTTAATAGCATTGAATTAGCATCAGAAGTATTAAATAGGTATTGATTACCCATAAATGAATTAAGATTATATTTCTTGAATGCAATACCATGGGATCCTAATCCAGTTCCAAATAAAGGATTACGAACAAAGTTTTCTTTTGCTACCACAAAATTATTATACTGTACAAAGCTTGAACCGTGAATTTTTCCTAAGATGTTTATTTTATGAGATATTTGTTGCATAGCTCCTCCCTGAGATTGATTTGTCCCTTCGTTTTCTAAAATACCTTCAATATATAGAGCGATCACTCCATCCATCCGCGATTTAAACTCATCAACATTATTATATAAGTAATAAAAAATAATGAAAACTGCGGGTACTGCAAATACGAGGTACCTTATGATGCCGTAGTTTATTAATAATAGAATTACAACAAATAATATCCCTAAATACGCCACGGAAGAGAATGTCAGCAAATATATTATAATAATTAAAATAGATTTATTTCTAGTTATAAAATAAGAAGCTCTGAAAAATAAATTATATACAGATATAAAGAATGCAGGGCCAATAGATGCTGCCATGTAAGATGGTTCACTAAAAAAACTATTTATTCGAATGCCAAATGAACCGCCCGAAATAACTCCCCATTTATTAAAACCAAGCCAAGAATAATTGTATCCATATTTAAAACCAATTAAAAAAGATATAAATTGAAGTAAACCTATTACGCAAACTCCAAAAGAAAAAATCATATAAATAGAGAAGAATTTTACAATATCTCTTTCGTAATATTCAAATACATAATAAAAGAATAATACTCCAATAAAAATATTTAAATAAATTTTTAAAAAGTCGGCAAACGTATCGTTTTCAAAAAATATATTTATTAACCCGAAAATTAATAAGGGAACGAAAATGTAAAATATTTGTGTAGGAAACCGGTATTTGAAAATAAAAACTATTAATAATAAAATAAGAGGAATGTAATTCAAGTAAAACTCAAAGGGAGTTTTAAATAAAATAATTACGCTGAAAAATAATATAGAAAAAATACCAAGGTCTATGAGCTTACTTAACATCAGATAAATGTAAAGCTTTTAAAGTTATTTTTGTTTCGATTGTTGCAAAAAATGAATAAAATATATAATGAATTGGAATGTTTTCGTTCAAAAAAAAAATGTAATTTCGCTTGTATTTAAATAACTATAACTATGCCTAAAGGAATTTATAAAGTACCCGTTGCAGTAAACGAACCTATTAAGAATTATGCTTCAAAAAGCCCCGAAAGGCTTGAATTACAAGCTATGTTAAAAGAATTGCGTAGCAAGGAAATAGACATACCTATGTATATTGGAGATAAAGAAGTTAAAAGCGAAACTAAAATAAGACTAGCTCCTCCGCATGATCATAAACATACGTTAGGGTATTTTTATAAAAGTGATAAAATACATGTTGAACAAGCGATTGCTGCTGCCTTGGCTGCTAAAGATAAATGGGCTAGTTTAAGTTGGGAACACCGTGCTAGTATATTTTTGAAAGCCGCAGAACTGATAGCAGGACCATATAG
>JAYVDU010000317.1:0-4242 GCA_043749245.1 Bacteroidota bacterium
ATAAACTGGCAAGTCCAAGGTAGGTCCAAGGTATACCCGCTGTATCACCAATGGTTTGGCGTAACAACAAACTTTCTTCGTAATATGTTTTTGCTTCCAAGTAGTGTTTGCTTAATACATAATTACGAGCAATGAGGTTTAGCGAGGAAGCTACCGCCTTTTCTTCTTTTATTTTTTTTCGAATATCTAAGGCTTTTTTTAAGGCTTGAATAGCGCTCGCGTAATCGTGTATACGCGAATATACTTGTCCGAGTAAGGTATAACAATCGCCTTTGTTACTATCGTTCTCTATCAACTCACTTGCTTTTACGGCGTTTAAAGCATGATGCATGGCTTTTTCGTATTCTCCATATTGATCATAGATTCCTGCGCAAACAGCATTGGCTCTTGAAGTTCCGAGGATATCATTTTCTTTCTCAAAATAAGCTAACGATTGATTAGCCGTAATAAGCTGTTCGCCTTCATTTGTTTTCCAAAAAAGATATTGCGCTATGATGAGTTGCGCAAAATGATAATCTTGTAATTGATTATTTTTAAAGGCTGATTCCTTTGCCTCTAATGCCAACTGAAGTCCTTGTTCTCTATTGATATACCTGCTATCCCAAGCATTAGAGTTCATTTCACTCGCTGATAAGTTATTTGGATTCACTGTTTGCATAAAGTACTATTGGGGCATGTAAGACGTGATGGAGTTAATCGATTCGTTATATGTGCTTGTAGGATATTTTTCTTTTAAGACAGTTGCTGTTTTCTGAACGTTATCAAAATAACCAAGGTTATAATAACACATCGCTAATAAAAATAATTGAAGCTGTTCTTTATCTGCATCTAATTTAAACAGATTCATCAATTGCTTTCTAGTATAGGCTTCTTCAGTGTATTGATTATTGTCTTTATAAATCGTTGCATATTTTTCAAGAACAGAAATCATCGGATCGTTGTTTATGACATTCTTTTGATAGTTTGTAAAATCGTTTTGCAAGTTTTTAATATCCTGATGTATTTCTCTGACAGTTTTATCGTAATCTGTTTTAACAGTTTTAAAATCATCAGCTTTACCTTTCAACGTTTCATCCATTTTTTTTGCTTCGTCTAAACCCTTTAATTTAGAGGTGTTCGTAATTAATGCATCCCAAGCATCTAAACAGATAACCATATCACTTTCAGAGCTTGGCTTAAACTCAGCGATGTAACGATTACAAATGGTCAATAATAAATCGGGGCGATTATATTGTTCATTACTAAAATGCCATTTGATTACTTTTTCCAAATCTGCCTTAGTGCCCTTTTTAGCAGTATTCTCGAGCTCGTTTATTTTTTCCGAATTGCTAATAGCTTTCGTTTTAAAATCATCTACTTTATTTTCTAAACTAAAAATACGGTCTTGGTCGTCGGCTTCAATAAATAATTTTTTAGAAACAGAAACAATGTCTTCCATTGTTTTAGTATCGTTAAACTGCGCAGCGACATCAAAGAAATTGGTAAATTCAACAAATTTCATACTCTCATCCCAAACATCAAGAGTTTCTTTTTTAGTATCCAATACTTGAGATTTATATAAGTTTAAGTAGTTTTTATATTCTTTTTCAGATACAAATTGAAGATTAGATTTCCATTCTAACTTATTCAAGTATTCCACATACGCATCAAGCGATTCGGCAGAAAGCTTGGTATCAATGCCTTTTTTGCCAATGCTGCGATGTTCCAACTCCTTAATAGCTTGTTCTAAATTCATTTTAATACTTTGAAAATAAAAACTCGTTGGGTAGTTTGTAATAAATAATTTTGAGGTCTCAATTACGTCTTCATATTTCTTTAGAGCATTTAAAGCTGTGCAATCGTAAAAGAGCATCATCTCCCCTAAGGTTAAGGGTGAAGCATCACCGTATATTTTTTTCTTTTCATTCAATTTCATTTTACGCAATGAATTATTAAATGACACTAATTGATTGTATTTATAGGATGTTAAGAGGGTTGTCCAAACAGTACTAATTTGTGTTCCAAATTTTTCGTTGGCTGGGTCAAGCGTATTGATCGTGTTTTTGAGCTCTTCGGCAATCAACCGTTCGCGTTCAAGCTCCACTTTTTTTAACCATTCTTTAATTTCATCCAATTTGTTTTGCGCAAAGTGAAACTTAGGATTTGTTTTAATTGTTTTCTCCAACAATTGTTTGGCTTCGCCATTCATACCCTCATCTTGTAATTCAAGAGCGTTAGAAAAATTGACAACTTCTGTCAGTGTCACTTCATCAGATGCTTTGTATAAACCACTTAAATCAGGGCTATACGGGATGTTTAATTTTTTTGCTAATAAATTAGCTAACTGTTGATGCAAGGCAAAAAAATTATTTTTATTGCCACTAACTTGTTCCGCAAAAACAATTCCTCCTGTTTGCACGTCAATCAGGCGCGCATCTATGCGAATGGTATTATCTAAAATATAAAAAGAACCAGTTAAAATATTTTGAGCGCCTAATCCTTTTCCTAATTTTTGTGCTGTAGTTGGGTCGAAGTATTTAGATTGACCTAATTTTATTTCCTGAATTAGTTTTTCTAATTTCTCACGTTCAACTATGGTAACGCCTTTTATTTTTGATAGGTCAGTAATCAACATATCGGCAATACCTTTGGATAAGGCATTATACTTGGCATCTCCGCTCGAATTATCGAAGTATGATATGGCAATGGTTTTCGCGTTAACGCATAACGAAAAAAATATCCCTATCAAAAATAAGATTCCTTTTTGCATCAGGCGTTTATCGTTAGTTTGTTAAGTGCTTGTTTAGCAGGAACGAAATCAGGATTTTTTTGTAGTACTTTTTTAAAGGTTTCTATTGCTTTTGCTTTTTCTCCTTTATCTAATTGATTCAAGCCATCTGAATATAACAAAGAAGTTTCGTAGCTTAATGATGTTTGTTTTTCAGAAGCAGTACTTGTGTTCGCATCAGCTAAATCTACATTTAAGCCACCCGCAATTTTAACGACTAACTTTTTTTCTAAATCAAAAAAGGTAGTAGTTGGCCCATCAATGCCTTCGCTTTTAATAATCTTCCCTGTCTCAACATCAATAATACGGGCATCCATGCGCATACTACCCATAATGTCGAAAAAAGCACCAGTTAAAATATATTGCACGCCTAATAATTTACCAACCTTACTTGCCGTAGAAGCATCAAACTCTTTCGAATTATTTAATTTTTGTTCTTTCAGTATTTCCTCTAATCGCGCTCTTTCAATTACGTTGAGCATTTTTATTTTAGATAAATCGGAGATGAGCATGTCAGCTAATCCTTTCCTTAGCCTTGATAACTCAGCATTATCAGACCCATTATCGAAATATAAAATGGCAATACGCTTAGCATCCGCTACTGGCGCAGTGCTATTCAAATCATTTACCATATCTTCTTGTTGCTTCACAACATTGTCTGACGACGTGATTGTAGTTTCGTCTGCTTTAACAGGCGTTGTATTTGATTTATGAATGAAATAAAAAGCAGCAACACCAATAATCAACACAGCCACGCCAACTAATAGAATGGGCGTTATATTTGATTTTTTAGGAGCGCTCACACTTGTCGAATGCGTTGCATGACCATGCCCTGTTGGTTCTGTAAAACTTTGTATAGGCGTTAATAATTCGTTGGGTACATTTCCTTTTAGATATTCTAAGAAAAACCAATTGGTTAAACTGGCTAAAGCGGTTTGGCAAGGCGCAATCCACTCGCGTGTAGCTTCCGATAAATCATCCTGAGCGTGAGCTGCATAATTACCGTAGGTTTGAATGGTGCCAATTAGAATGCCAATTTTATCGGGAATAATTTTCTTCTGTAACAATTCTCTGCCGTAATCATTCAACATCATTTTTCCTTTGGGTTCGCCAAGTTCCTTGGTATACATAAATCTGCAAATGGCCTCTGTTGTTCGTCGGGCATTTTGCAAAAAGGTATCTGGGTCTTGATCGGCATAACCAAATGATTTTACAAGCATTCGGCTTAAATGTGTTACCTTTTCTTCAAGGCTTTCTATTTGTTGGTCTTTATTGCTTTCCGACATAGTGTGTGTTATGTATCTCAAAAATACAAATTATATTGCGTATGGCAATAGGCGAGAGGGAGGAAGAGTTGGGCATGTGAAAGGTTTGGTTTACTTAATTCTGGAATATGTGTGCAGAGTTGTCTACTTTCTTTTTTTTGTTCGATACTTCTCTGGCCATTTTGTTAAATGTTGCACTACTACATCAGT
>JAYVDU010000318.1:0-13306 GCA_043749245.1 Bacteroidota bacterium
CAAACAACATTATCAGTTATTTGAGCCTGTAGTAACCTTGCAAAGTCATTTTACAGATAGTACAAAAATTAATCATCGCATTAAATTAGGCTATTATAACTTGGCTGATAATTTTAATACAGCTGAAAATAATGTAAAATTAAACACATTGTTTAATACCTACATTAATAAAGAACGCCTATTTGTAGGCTTTAATGCTGATTACTATAATCATAAATTGCAAAAGGATACCTTTAATAATACCATCTTAAAACTAAATCCTTATTTTGATGCGCATGGCAAAAAATGGAAAGCAGATATAGGATTGGCTGTAGCAATGGATATATTCAGTTCTCAGGGCGACGCTAAATTTTATGTATATCCTCAGTTAAATGCGCAATATGATATTTATGAAAACATTATTATTCCGTATGCCGGTATCAATGGTGGTTTACAAAAAAATTCCTTAAGAAGTTTGTCAACCGAAAACCCGTTCATCTCATCAAACATCAATTATAAAAACACAAGTACTACATATAATCTATACGGTGGTTTAAAAGGTAACTTAAGTTCTAATACCAGCTATGACGCCAAAGCGAGTTACAGCAGTGTAGATAACATGGCGTTTTTTGTAGTGGATTATGACGAAAGTTTAACGTTGAATAATAAGTATAAAGTGATATACGATAACACCACTGTGTTTAATGTATCAGGACAATTGAAATACCAATACAAAGAAAAGGTACATTTCATCGTTAAGGGAAATTATTACGATTATCAAACCAAAACCTTAGCCAGAGCTTATCACAAGCCTAATTACGATTTAACGTTTTCAACAATCTATAATTTAAAAAGTAAAATTATTATTAAGGCCGATATCTTTGTGTTAGGTAATCAGTTTGCGTTAACTCAAGTGAAAAGCAACACTGGTGGCGACCCAACGCTTCAACCAAAAGTATTGGGTGGTGTAGGTGATTTTAATTTGGGTGTTGAATACCGTTATACAAAGATGTTATCGTTTTTTGCGAAGTTCAATAACATTGCCAATATGCGTTATTACCGTTGGGAAAGGTATCCCAGTCAACGTTTTAATTTAATGATTGGTTTAACCTTTGTGCCATTTTAAGCCTAATAACGTTAATTACTATAAGGTCTATAATGTTCGAAAAAGATTATTATTTTTAAAAAAATGTTGAATAAAACAAGAGTGTAGGGCTGTCAAAAATGCGGGCAGAGTTGAGGTGAATCGAGAATTCAAGGATTTAGCGGTAGTGTAAAATCCGTAGAATTCCGAGAGGAGCTTGGCGCATATTTTTGAATTGTCACGCCAAGGCGTGATTGTTTCTTTTTGATCTAAGCAAAAAGAAAATAAAAAAACTAATAATTTATTATTAAAAACAAATAAATGCAGGACTAGCTAGTAATTTTTACTATTTTTGAATTAAACTCTAAAACCAAATCAATGAAAAAAATCTTTACTATTTTATTATCTTCATTTGCTTTATGTTCTTTTGCTCAAACACAAATTGCTAATGCAGGTTTCGAAACGTGGGGTAACACAGCGCCTGGTGTTGCTGGAGAGCCAACAGGATGGTACTCTAATAAATCAGGGTCTAACATCGCTCAATTAAGTAGCCCAATCTGTTTTCAAGATATTACTATTAAACACACAGGATCAAAATCAGTTCGTGTAGAAACAATCAGTTACTTTGGCACTGCCGTTAATGGTGCGGTAACTACAGGTGTTATTAACGCACCAAACACAACAAAATCTAACGGGTACATTGGTACAGTTAATTATAGTGCGCCAAGCGACGATCGTCGTTTAGCATTTACTGGCCGACCAGACAGCCTTGTTGGATATTACCAATACACTTCTGGTGGTGCAGCAGAGCAAGGAAAAGTAACTGCTATTTTACATACAGGCGATTATTTTGACCCTGAAACTCCTACAACTTACCATGCTGATCCAACAGCTAATAAAATTGCCCGTGCTCTTTTCTTTACTCCAGCGTCAAATGTAACAACTTGGACTCGTTTTTCTGTACCATTTATTTATACAAGTTCTGCAACGCCTGCTTATATTATGGTAAACATTACTAGTTCTGCAAACCAAGGAACAACCATCTCAGGTAGTAAATTATGGATAGATGATTTAGAAGCTATTTACAACACAGTTAGTTCCATTAAAGAAAATGATTTTACAAAAAATGTAAAAGTGTATTACAGCAATAAAACCATCTTTGTTGATTTTTTAACTAAAGATAACGAGCAATCGACTTTAGAAATTTATAATGCTACCGGACAGTTAGTAAGTACTCAAGCTATCACGAACAATGCTATTAATACTATGGATGTATCTACTCTATCTACCGGAGTATACATTTATAAAGTAATCGGGAAATCACAAGGTAAATTCGGGAAATTATTTATTGACTAATTTATTAAGGTCTGCTTTTTTAACCATATAGTTACATAGGAAACATAGTTTTTCTTTGTTATAGTCTATGTATCTATGTGGTTTAATCTTTTAATAGCATTTAACTATTATTTTATAAATGAAGTATTTTTTACTCACGCTTTCCATATTTATCAGTTCATTTGCCTTTTCTCAAACAGGTACAGGTGTGTTAAAAGGTACTATTTATGAGAAAGGCTCTAAAGACCCTATTATTGGGGCAACTATACAATTACTGAGCGATCTATCTAAAGGAGTTGCTTCCGATTTAGAAGGAAATTATGTGTTGGTATTAGATAGCGGTTATCATAAATTATTATGTAGTTACTTGGGTTTACAAAGCGATACCTTTTCTGTTCACATCATCGAAAATCAAATTACTCAAAAAAACTTTACGCTTAAACAGGATGGTAAAACCCTGGAAACCGTTGTGGTATCATCTGGTAAATTTGAGCAAAAGCTAGAGGAATTAACCGTTTCGATGGAAGTAATTAAACCAAGTTTAATTAATAATAAAAATACCACCAGTATAGAAACTATTTTAGAACAAGTTCCCGGATTAACTATTATTGATAACGATCCGCAAATACGCGGTGGTAGTGGCTTTACCTTTGGCGTGGGAAGTCGTGTTGCTATTGTGGTGGATGGTATACCTTTATTGAGCGGCGATGCCGGCAGACCGGAGTGGAGTTACATCCCCGTTGAAAATATTGAACAAATAGAAGTGATTAAAGGCGCATCATCGGTGCTTTATGGCTCATCTGCGTTAAATGGTGTTATTAATATTCGTACAGCTTATCCGCGTGCCAAACCCAAAACAAGTATTAATTATTCGGCAGGTGTGTATAGTTCGCCGGAAGCTCCAGCATCTAACTGGTATGGGAAATCATTACCAGCGTTTTCAAACTTAAATTTATTTCATTCACGCATCATTAAAAATAATTTGGATTTCGTGATTGGCGCAAACTTCAATGTGGATCAAGGTTATATTGGCCCTCCCCCACCTGCAAAATATATTCCATGGGATTTGAAAGATGCGCTACACATGCAGGATACAGTGCCTGTGTTTTCTAATGATCAGTTGGTTAAAAAGCGAGGGCGTGTCAATGTGAATTTACGTTACCGTTCTAAAAAAATTATAGGCTTAAGCTTTGGCGTTAACGCCAACTTTATGCTTAA
Source organism: Bacteroidota bacterium (assembly GCA_043749245.1). GTDB lineage: Bacteria > Bacteroidota > Bacteroidia > B-17B0 > Aurantibacillaceae > UBA4416. Next base: position 3,617 of record JAYVDU010000318.1, read on the forward strand.
TAAAACAAACATGGTATTTGCCTGGTTGGATGATTCTCTGGGCTTATACAAAGGTTATCCCGGCGCTGTGTTTTTAGAAGATCAAACCTTATTTAATGTTGATCCCTTTATTAGATACACCGGCAAAAATGGCTTGAGTCATAGCATCAACACCCGTATTTTTCATTCGGATAATGTGATCACCAACAATCAATCAAACCGTGGCACTATGTATTTTGGCGAGTATCAAATGCAACGTCAATTCAAAAGCATTGATTTGACTTTTACAGGTGGTATAGTCGGTAATATTTCTCAGTCAACATCCAAACTCTATGCATCGAGCGGCACACCCAATAATAAAATAGTAAACGCATCGGGCTATATACAATTAGATAAAAAGTTATGGCATATTTTGAATTTATCAGGTGGCGTTCGTTATGAGTATTTTAAAATGAATGACCTGAACAGTGTGGTTGCTCCCATTTTTAGGATGGGTGCTAATTTGCAAATTACCAGAGGTACCTTTATCAGAAGTTCTTACGGACAAGGCTTTAGATACCCAACCATTACCGAGCGCTATATCACTACCAAAGCAGGCTTGTTTGGCGTGTTTCCTAATCCCGATTTAAAACCTGAAACGTCTAACAGTTTTGAGATTGGTATTAAACAAGGCTTTAAGATTGGTAACTGTAAAGGTTATTTAGACCTCGCCGGTTTTTACCAAAAATACCATAACAACATCGAATATTTATTTGGTATGTGGGAACCTGACATTTCCGTTGTTGGTTTTAAATTTTTAAACACCGGCGATTCGCGTGTAAGAGGCGTTGATATGTCTTTAGTAGCCTCAACAGCAGAAACAAATAAACGTTTTGGTGTAACAACCTTAATTGGTTATACCTACATAGAGCCAGTGAGTTTAACTCCGGATAGCGTGTATGCCCACGACAAAGGTCTTTCGGGAGGAACACCTCAACCCATTAGTTATAAAAACAGTAGTATGGATACAACAGGTAATGTATTAAAATACCGTTTTAAGCACATGTTTAAATTAGATGTAGAATTCAAGATCTATAAATTTAATTTTGGAGTAAGTAATAAGTATTACAGCAAAATGCAAAACATTGATAAAGCCTTTCAAACCATTGAAATTACTACCAGTAACGGCAGTAACTTTTTTGATGTGATACATGCCACCAACTATTGGGCTTCACATAAATTCATTAGTGTATGGGATGCCCGTTTAAGCTATCAAATTAGCCCCAAACAAAAACTATCAATCGTGTGCAACAATGTATTTAATGTGGCCTACTCCTTACGCCCCTTAAAAATAGAACCACCACGTAATACGGCGTTGCAATATGTGTTAACGTTTTAGGGTTTTATAGAAGGCTAATGCTTATACTTCTTTAAGTATTTTGCTTTGCTGTTATCCTGATTAAATACCAAAACCACAGTCTTACTTGTTAAACATCAAAAAACAAAGCCTTTCTGAGGCATTTATTGTTACTAAATAGTTTAATATGGTAAAACGTTAGGTTAGTGGAATGTTTAGAACTACTTTAGGTTAATATTAATTCAAATATACTCATGCCAGGGCAAATCAAAATTGAAAACATCCAATGTCAAACTTGCTATGCAGAAATGAAAGATAGTCTTTTGGTTAGCGCAGAATCTAATGGCAAATGGTCGCTTTTTTTGTGTCCAAAAAAAGTGAACGAAAAATTAGCTGAATTGGGTTGTCAGGATGTTGCGTCAGGCGATGCCTATAAAAGACTTACTGAAAATTTTAAAGAATTTTTGAGTTGTCCTCATTTCATAGATAAAGAAGGCAAGGAATCAGCGTAAATCTGAAGACAGAAAGTTTATGATTTAAACTTGGTGAAAACGTTTATCACATGTTGGCATTATAATCAATATTCTTATTCTGCTTTAAAATAATAGCGATATAAAACTGTATCAATTAGTACGATTTAATTTTGGAATACTTTAAATATAACCAAATTTGTAGTCACTTAAAAAGATAGTAGCTTATTGTGAATTCAATTTCTAAGTTTTTTAAAGGCGAAATAGGTAAGGGATAATAATACAAACACTCCTATGGATGTTATAATTAATTCAGATAGATTATGAAATACAATTGTTTTACTGCCCAGCATAAAGCCAGGTAACAATACGGCTAAACCTATTGACAAAACTAAAATTACTAAAAGCTCTACTGCGTATTTCATAGCTTTTGATTTTTGATTAACCCAAATGTAGTAAAATAAAAGAGATTATCAGCCGTATAGAGTTTACGAGGTCTATGTGGATTTAGTTTAATTCTTTTTTGCAAAATAATCAAATTTGTTGTTGGTGAAAATACCAACAACGGCGAAAAATCACATAAATAAAAACGGATTTGGTGTTTTGGCTAGAGTTTTTGTTATTTTTTTTCTTCAAGGAAAAAACATAAAAAGAGATTGTGTTTATAAGGAAGCTCTATATAGTAAGGGCTAATACAAAACACGCCTATTCTTACAAATAAAATACTTAATTTTACTGAGTGAACCGTCATTTATCTCTTCCTATTTTTAAAACCATTTCTGATTGTGCAAACCAATTAGGAGTTGATGCTTATGTTATTGGAGGTTTTGTACGCGACATCTATTTAAACAGATCATCTAAAGACATTGATGTTGTTACTATTGGCAAAGGCATTGAGTTAGCGGAGCTGGTCCATAAAAAATTAGGAGAACGTGCGCATTTAGCCATATTCAAAAATTTTGGAACAGCACAAGTCAAGTTAGATGATTTAGAAATTGAATTTGTTGGCGCTCGTAAAGAATCGTACGATAGAAATTCTCGTAAACCCATAGTAGAAGATGGCTCTTTAATTGATGATCAAAATCGTCGTGACTTCACTATTAATACCCTTGCTATAGGGTTAAGCAAATCAAACTATGGTAAATTATTAGATTCGTTTAATGGCGTTAACGATATTGAACAAAAAATAATTCGCACACCCTTAGCACCTGATATTACCTATAGCGATGATCCTTTACGCATGATGCGAGCTATCCGCTTTGCCGCTCAACTAAATTTCACCATCGAACAAGAATCCTTATTAGCTATTACACGTAATAAAGAACGTATTGCTATTGTTTCTAAAGAACGAATTACTGATGAGTTAAATAAAATTATCCTCTCACCGATTCCATCCGTTGGTTTTAAATTATTATTTGACACAGGTTTATTACATCTTATTTTTCCTGAAATGGTAAAATTATATGGTGTGGAAACCATCAATGGAAAAACACATAAAGATAATTTTTACCATACGCTTGAAGTGCTTGATAACGCTGCTAAAAAGAGTGATCATCTTTGGTTACGCTGGGCCGCCATCTTACATGATATTGCCAAGCCTCCTACCAAACGCTTTGAACCTGACCATGGCTGGACGTTTCACGGACACGAAGATAAAGGTGCGCGTATGGTTCCAAAAATATTTACAGATTTACGTTTACCCTTAAACGAAAAAATGAAGTATGTACAAAAATTAGTATTACTGCATCTTCGTCCAATTGTATTAGCTAAAACAGAAATTACCGATAGCGCCATCCGACGTTTATTATTTGAAGCAGGCGATGATATTGATGATTTAATGGCACTTTGCGAAGCTGATATCACTACTAAAAATCCCGCTAAAGTAAAACGCTATTTGCAAAATTTCGAACTTGTAAGAAGCAAATTAAAAGAGCTTGAAGAAAAAGACAAGATCAGAAATTGGCAACCGCCAGTGAGTGGTGAAGAGATCATGTCTATTTTTAATTTACCTCCAAGTAAAAAAGTAGGTGATTTAAAAAATGCTTTGAAAGATGCTATTTTAGACGGTTTTATTCCTAATGAGCGAAAAGCTGCCATGGAATTTTTAGAAGCTAAAGCCAAAGAAACTGTGTAAAAATATTTCCACAAAAAAGAGCCATTCTGAATAATCAGAATGGCTCTTTTATTTTTATTCAAGATAATTAATCTTAACTATCTTCTTTTTTCTTTTTCGTTTTTGGTTTAATCGTACGAACCGTGATTTCTTTTTTCTCGTTATCAAAATCAATTTCGATTTGATCACCTTCCGATAAATTACTTTTAATAATTTCTTCGGCCATTGGATCCTCTAAATACTTTTGAATAGCTCGTTTTAAAGGGCGAGCACCATACTGTATATCATACCCCTTATCAACAATAAAGTCTTTAGCGGCATCTGTTATTTTAATTGTGTAACCTAAATTGTTTACACGTCCAAATAAACCATTCAATTCGATATCGATAATTTTATGAATATCTTCTTTACCTAAAGAATTAAACATTACTACATCATCAATACGATTTAAGAACTCAGGCGCAAAGGCTTTCTTCAAGGCATTTTCTACAACACCTTTGTTACTTTCTTCAACACTCTCTTGGCGAGTTTGTGTTCCAAAACCAACACCTTGTCCAAAATCTTTTAATTGACGTGCACCAATATTAGACGTCATGATAATGATTGTATTTTTAAAATCAATTTTACGACCTAAACTATCTGTTAATTGCCCGTCATCTAATACTTGAAGCAACATATTAAATACATCCGGATGCGCTTTTTCAATCTCATCTAACAATACAACTGAATATGGTCTTCGACGAACTTTTTCGGTTAATTGTCCGCCCTCTTCGTAACCAACATATCCCGGAGGTGCACCAATTAAGCGAGTTACGGCAAATTTCTCCATATACTCACTCATATCAATACGAATTAATGCCTCGTCGTTATCAAATAAATGTTTGGCTAATACTTTAGCTAATTGCGTTTTACCAACACCTGTAGGACCTAAGAAAATAAATGAACCAATTGGTTTATTAGGATCTTTTAATCCAGCACGGTTACGTTGAATTGCTTTAACTACTTTTTTAAGTGCTTCGTCTTGGCCAATTACTTTGCCTTTTAACATCTCAACCATCTTCACTAATTTATCGCCTTCGTTTTGAGATATTTTTTGTACAGGCACACCACTCATCATCGAAACTACTTCCGCTACATTATCTTCAGTAACCGTTACACGATTCATCTTCGTTTCTTCTTCCCACGCTTTTTTAGCTTCTTCTAACTGAGCTTGCAGTTGTTTTTCGGTATCACGTAATTTAGCTGCCTCTTCATATTTTTGAGAACGTACTACTTGATTCTTCAGCTCCTTAATGTCCTCCATCTTTTTCTCTAATTCTAACACGTTTTCAGGCACATTAATATTAGTGATGTGTACTCGGGAACCAGCCTCATCTAAAGCATCAATCGCTTTATCTGGCAAATGCCTGTCGGTTATATAACGAGCCGTTAATGCCACACAAGCCTTAATTGCTTCAGGTGTATATGTTACATTATGATGGTCTTCGTATTTAGATTTAATGTTGTTTAAAATCTCTAATGATTCATCTTGTGTAGCTGGTTCAATAATTACCTTTTGGAAACGACGCTCTAAAGCTCCATCTTTTTCGATGTGTTGACGGAATTCATCAAGTGTTGTAGCACCAATACATTGGATTTCGCCACGAGCTAAAGCCGGTTTAAACATGTTACTGGCGTCCATACTTCCGCTTGCACCACCAGCACCAATAATTGTATGAATTTCGTCAATGAACAAAATCACATCCGGGTTTTTTTCTAACTCATTCATCACTGCCTTCATTCGCTCTTCAAACTGACCACGGTATTTGGTGCCAGCTACTAAAGATGCTAAATCTAAGGTAACAACACGTTTTCCAAATAACACACGTGATACTTTGCGTTGAACAATACGTAATGCCAAACCTTCTGCAATAGCTGATTTACCAACACCTGGCTCACCAATTAAAATTGGATTATTTTTTTTACGACGAGATAAAATTTGCGATACGCGTTCTATTTCTTTTTCACGACCAACTACCGGATCTAATTTTCCGTCTTCGGCCATTTTAGTTAAATCTCTACCGAAGTTATCTAAAACAGGTGTTTTTGATTTTGATTCGCCTGGTTTTTTAGCAGCACCAGTGCCACTTCCTCCAGCGTTAAACGATTCTTCATTATCATCATCATCATTTGATGTGGCATTTTCAATTTTGTGTGGATTTTCCATATAACCTTCTAGTTCTAATTTTACTGCCGTGTAATCAATGCCAAATTTACCTAGTATTTTGCTCACGATGTTATCGTTATCTTTTAAGATACATAATAATAAGTGCTCAGTACCTATTTGTGGTGCTTTAAATAATTTAGCTTCTAAGTAAGTTAGCTTCAATGTTTTTTCGGCTTGTTTTACTAAAGGAATATTAGCTAAGTTATTTACCTTACGCATAGATACGGGCAAGGCTTGTTCAATCATTTTTCTTAAATCCTGTGTATTGATTTTTAAATCTTTTAATAATTTAATACCAACACCTTCGCCATCTCTAATCATACCCAACATCAAATGCTCAATGCCAATATAATCGTGACCTAAACGTAAAGCTTCTTCTCTACTAAAAGATAGTACGTCGTTTACTCGCTTTGAAAATTTTGCTTCCATAATATTAATAGTTAGTTCTACGTTTTATTTTTCTATTGAACTGATAAAATTTAATTCATTAATTAATTGAATTTTCACTAGTCGCTTTGGTAAACCATATATTATGCCATAATCAAAAGTAACCGTAAATGTCAGTTTCGCCTATTTTTGACAGCCTTTTTTTTAACAGCAAAACTGTTAATAACTCTACAACTAAATTACTCATTTAATACCTATTTTCAAAGTCCATTAAAGATTTTGTGATTTTAAAAGGCAGACTAAAAAGCGAATGAAATGCTTCCTACATCTGACAAAAATTCATAAACACTAAATTAATAAAACAACTAAACAAATACATAACTAAAAGAATATGAGCGGAGAGAGAATTATCCCAATTAACATTGAAGAAGAAATGAAAACTGCGTACATCGATTATTCGATGTCGGTTATTGTATCCCGTGCCTTGCCTGATGTAAGAGATGGTTTAAAGCCAGTTCATCGTCGTGTACTATATGGCATGTTAGATTTAGGTGTCCTACACAATCGTCCATATAAAAAATCAGCCCGTATTGTTGGGGAGGTTTTAGGTAAGTATCATCCACATGGAGATACTTCTGTTTATGATGCAATGGTGCGTATGGCTCAAGATTGGAGCTTACGTTATATGTTAGTAGATGGGCAAGGAAATTACGGGTCAATGGATGGCGATCCTCCAGCAGCAATGCGTTATACTGAAGCTCGTTTCCGTAAAATAACAGAAGAAATGTTAGCTGACATTGAAAAAGATACAGTTGATTTCCGTCCAAATTTTGATGATTCTTTAACTGAGCCTACAGTAATGCCTTCGCGTATTCCTAACTTGTTAATGAATGGCGCTTCGGGTATTGCCGTAGGTATGGCTACTAATATGGCGCCTCATAATTTAACTGAAATTATTGATGGTATCTTAGCTTATATTGATGATAATAACATTGATATTGATGGTTTAATGAAACATATTAAAGCTCCAGATTTTCCTACTGGAGGAACTATATACGGCTACGAAGGCGTAAAGGAAGCTTTTCATACAGGACGCGGTCGTATTGTGATGCGTGCAAAAGCAAACATTGAACCAAACGGAAACAGAGAACGCATTATCGTTACAGAAGTTCCTTATCAAATTAATAAGGCGGAGATGATTAAACGCCAATGGGAATTATGTAGCGAAAAAAAAATAGAAGGTATTTCTGAAATACGTGACGAGAGTAACCGCGAAGGTATGCGCATTGTTTATGAATTACGTAGTGATGCTATTGCCAATGTTGTTTTAAATAACTTATATAAATATTCTGCTTTACAAACATCCTTCTCTGTAAACAACGTGGTACTAGTTAATGGCCGACCGGAGATGTTGAATCTGAAAGATATGATTCATCATTTTGTGGCTCATCGTCATGAAGTAGTTGTACGCCGTACGAAATTTGATTTAATACAAGCTGAAAAACGTGCTCATATTTTAGAAGGTTTAATTATTGCTCAAAAAAATATTGAACAAGTGATTAAAATTATTCGTGAAAGCGAATCGCCAGATGCTGCCAAGGATGAGTTAATGACTGCTTTCAGCTTATCTGAAATACAAGCACGCGCTATCTTAGATATGCGTTTGCGCACATTAACGGGATTAGAGGTTAATAAATTAAATGCTGAGTTTGCTGAATTAATGAAAACAATTGAGCACCTAAATAATATCCTAAGTAACGAACCTTTACGTTACCAAATTATACGTGATGAATTAGCAGAGATCAAACAAAAATATGGCGACGAACGTCGTACGGATATTGTTTATGCTGGTGATGATTTACGTGTTGAAGATATGATTGCTGATGAAAATGTAGTGATTACAATCTCTCATTTAGGATACATGAAGCGAACTAACTTAGCCGAGTACCGCGCGCAAAACCGTGGTGGACGTGGCAGTAAAGGAACCGCTACCCGCGATGAGGATTTTGTAGAACACATGTTTATAGCTTCTACACATAATTACATTTTATTATTTAGCGAGAAAGGACAATGTTTTTGGATACGCGCCTACGAAGTACCAGAAGGTGCTAAGAATACCAAAGGACGAGCTATTCAAAACTTAATTAATATTCCTAAAGACGATAAGATCAAAGCCTTTATCAATATTAAAAACTTAAATGATGAAGAATATATTAATAACAACTTCATTATTTTATGTACAAAAGATGGCATTATTAAGAAAACATCTGTAGAAGCTTATTCACGTCCACGTTCTAATGGTATTAGTGCTATTACTATTCGCGAGGGAGATGTGTTATTAGAGGCAGCATTAACTAACGGTAAAAACGAAATTATGTTAGCTACCAAGTTAGGTAAGGTATGCCGTTTTCCTGAAGCGAAAGTACGACCTATGGGACGTAATGCTTCCGGTGTAATTGGCATCGATTTAAACGATGAAGAAGGCGATAAGAACGAAGTGATTGGTATGATTTGCATTGATGATATGAATGCAAATGTATTAGTGGTTTCAGAAAAAGGTTATGGTAAGCGCTCAGATATTGAAGAATACCGTATAACGAACCGTGGTGGTAAGGGTGTGAAAACCATTAACATTACTGACAAAACGGGGAATTTAATTGGTATCAAATCGGTAACGGATGCAAACGATTTAATGATTATTACTAAAAATGGTATTGCCATTCGTATGAATGTATCTGACTTACGTGTTATGGGACGAGCGACACAAGGTGTACGTTTAATTAACATACAAGATACAGATAGCATTGCTGCTGTAACAAAAGTAGATCATGAAGACGAAGTAGATGCAGTTGTTGAAGGCGCAGAACCTGAAGGTGTAAGCCCTGATGCAGTAGCTCCAACAGATGAAGCAACTGCTCCTACTGAGGATAAACCTGAATAGGTTTTATATAACTTAAAAAGTAAAGCGTCGTTGAAATATTTTTAACGACGCTTTTTTTGTTTTTGCGATTTGAAATTTAATAAATAGAGTTTCCTCAGAAACTAAAAAATCGAGTAATGTCAATACTTTTAAGGTGTTTTCTATAAATCATCTGCAAGGCAAATAGTTATAAAACGTTAGTAAATACGTTATATTACTCTGCATTAAAATTACTGCATACGTTGGTAAAGGTGCGGTAGGCTTTGCTAAATCGGTGCG
>JAYVDU010000319.1:0-4234 GCA_043749245.1 Bacteroidota bacterium
GCCATTCCTTCATCTCCACTATGATATAAATTAAGTAAACAAGAATTATAGGTTTCGCCCGATTGTTGCTCTATCACTTTTTTTATTTGTAATAATTCTGCAGTCCAAGCAAGTGCCTGTTTTGTTCTCTTAGAGTAAGTGTATTCAAATGGAGAGTCTCCGTACCACGCCACTTTGCGCTTTGTTTGAATCACTTTTCCGAAAATTACCGCCTCATCATTTTTCCATTCTATGTTATTTATAAGACATTGATAATATGCACTAGATTCTGCTAATGAAAATATTTTTCCATAGTAATTAACTGTACCATCTTTTGGTAACAGGTTTATAGTCTGATTATTTTCAAAATTAAATAAATCCATTATTTATTTCCCTACCCTTACTCTGATTTCTTCGCTATGGCTTGAAAGACAATGGATTCGTTAAAATCTAAATCCAATATTTATTCCTACACGAGGAATAAATGAACTATTTAATAATCCAAAGTCCTTATAAGTACGAGTAATTTTACTAACCCCATCAAATTCAACACTTTTTAAATCATTATCTTTACTCGATTCATATTGATATGTTAATTGGGCATCTATATGAATAGGATAATGATAATCTTGAACATACTTATAATTAAAGAGTGATATCATACCTAAATTAAAATTAACAAAAAAGTGTTTAATTGATAGTTTGTAGCCACCCCCTAAAACAAAATTCCAATTTGATTTTTTTTCAAATACAGCATCGTCTAATTTATAATTATAATTCCCTAATCCGAATCCATAATTTACGTAAAAGCCTTTGTTTGCAGTTTTTTTGTTAAAAAACAATCTATGTTCTAAGCTAAAATTTTTATTAATTTCCGAAAGACTTTTAGATTTAAAATAATATGAAGAAAAATAATTTAATGAAGAAGATTTACGTTCAAATGAGTAATAATAATAATTTAAATAAATATCACTACTAAGTAATTTATTTGTTTTTTTAGGCAAACTAAATCCAATTCCTCCGCTATAAAAATTTTCATAATCAGTTGTAGTAGATTTCGTTTTTAAACTATTGTATAATAGGTTAATTCCACCTAAAACATCATGCTCAATATAAAAGGTAGGCTTATACTTTGGTGAAATTATACTGTCTTTTTGCGCATAACCATAATTAATAAAAAGCATCGACAACAGAACTAAAGTATTTTTATTTTTCATAATCTTTATAAATCAATTTTCGTTTAAATATAATCTTATTTCCCTACCTTTACTCTGATTCCGTCGCTATGGCTTGTAAATTCAGGCGCATACATACATTGTATGGTAGTGATGCCATTACTAAAATCGCCTTTATGATTAACTACTAAATGATATTCGAACACATACGTTCCTTTATTCAAATATGAGAAAAAGAAATTAGTTGCAGCATCTCTTGTACTTTCGTAATAGCCTAATCCGTCTTGATATTTATAGCCACTCAATACATTGGTAGGTTCAAAACCAGAGGCGCGCATATCTTTCATGTGCACATAACTCATATCTCTATCTACTCTTAACTCAATACGAACTTTTATTTTATCTCCTAATTTCAATGGAGTTGTTGATGTAATGGGCTCTATCACAATTCCGCTAGCTGTGTTTTTTTGTAAGAATAATTGTTTCTTAATTTTAATAGGCGTTTCGTGCGGCGTAATTTTATCTAATTGTTCAAAGTATTGCCAATACATGGCGCCATAACTTACACCCACATCATGCTTCACTACCTTAACCGTACCCATCGTAGAAGGCTTAATATCAGAGCCATTCCACACTTTTTTAAAATAACCAGTGCCTGGTTCTGCTTTTAAAGACGCGTCGGTTTTAGGATCTAACTTAATATCTCCAACGGTAATATCTACATTAGGCTCAGTAGCTAACCAATCCGTTCCCTTTAACAACAAGGCATACACGGCTTCGGTTGTAGAGCGTGTGGTTCCCCAATGTTGCGTTTGTTTACTTTTTATTAGCCAGGTTTTTAAATCATCTACCGCTTTGGTATCATTATTAATTTCATCAAAAGCTTCAATCATCAAAGCTTGCATTTCTATTGGTGCTTCATACCAAAAATAACCGTAGTTTTCTTTCCAATACATGCCCATTTCTTCACTGTTGACGCTATTTTCCTTCAATGATTTTAAAATATCTTTTGGCAATTTTTTATCATCGTAACGGTATAAACTCAAGGCAATCATTCCTTGCATATAACGGCTGTTTTGCAACCAATAGGCTTGTTCTTGTTTTTGGTAATACGCTACGTGCTCTTTGTTTTTTCCATCGATATCAATATCCTTAAACACAGAACGCATGTATAAATATTGAATAGCATTATAACTTAAGTTATTAGTCGTTTTCCAATTTTTGTTATATTTTTTCATTTGCTCAAACTCTTCGCGCATACGGTTATCACAGTATTTCACAGCTTTGTTTATCATATTCCAAACCTCAGCATTTTCGCGTACTTTAATAACTCCTAATTTATTTAAGTGTCCGAAACCTGTTACAATATGCTGGGTAATGTACCAATCGTCCGGACCACCGTCAAACCACATAAAGCCACCATTAGGCGTTTGTTTTTTTAATAATTTTTTAAGTGCTTGCGTTTGTTCGTTACTCATTTTATTCAAATCAAATAATAAACCAACGCGACGTTTATTTTCTGTTTCACTTTTAGATTGTAATACCCAAGGTGTTTCTTCTAAAACAGCAGATTTTAATTCTTGATTTTTTTCGAGGTTCGATAGGAAAGCATCTGGTGATGAGCTTTTCCAAGCATCAAATACTGCTTTAATTTTTGGTTTAGAATTTACTACGTACGTTGCTAATGTATTTGCGTAATAACGCGCAAAGGTTTGTTCGGCACATTCGTAAGGATACTCCATTAAATACGGCAACGCTTGAACCGCATACCAGGCGGGGTTAGCCGTAAACTCTAGCGTGTATGAATGATTATTTAAAGTAGTCGATTGATTATTTTGATTGGTGAATTTTGTAAAAGAAAATTCTTTGGTTTGATTACTTCTTATTGGCATGGGCATACTCTCGGTTACCAACATACGATTAGTTAATACAGGTATTGCTTGTTCCTCGCCATCAGCAAAGTTTTCGGCCTTAGCTACTACTTTGTATTTAATAGCAGAATAACCTTCAGGGATTTGTAAGCTCCATTCGATGGCGGTGCTTTGCCCTTTTTTAACTGAGAAATTTTTAATTTTAGTTAAGCCATTATTTTCTATAAGTATGCTCGAAATTTCTTTATCTGTTAACGCATCATATAGCGAAAGCTCCGTAGTGCCCGTTAAATCTTTATCGGAGAGGTTTGATATTTTACTAATGAAGGTGAGTTTATCTCCTTCTCTGAAAAAACGTGGCGCATTGGGCTGTACCATCAATTCTTTTTGAGTAATAACTTCTTTTTCGAATTGTCCAATTTTTAAATCTTTGGTATGAGCTAAGCCCATCACCTTCCATTTAGTAAGACTTTCGGGCACTGTAAATTTAATTATTACTTCGCCTTTTTCGTTGGTTTGTAATTGTGGAAAAAAGAAAGCTGTTTCATTGAAATTAGAACGGGCTTTTATGTCGGATAAGTTGCTGGAGCTTTGTTGTTTGTTGTTTGATTTGCCAACTGTGTTTTGAAAATCACCTTCCTTAACCTCTCCAGAAGCCCAGCCCAAATCATCTCCATCTTTGTTATTTTTATCTTTCGATTTTTTCTCACTTAATTCTTTAGAATTTTCCTTTAAATTAAATTCCGAACTTTTTGTGGTGCTCACCTCGTCAGCCATCATTGCATTCTCTGAACGTTCCATAGCAGCAGCCATAGGGTATGCGCCATTCTTTCTGCCTCCATAATCATTTCTATAATAGTTCTGATAAAAATTCAATCCAAAATAATTCAACTGATCGTAATAACGACTTGGTATAGCTTGATAGTTATATTGTAAATTATTAAACTCTGTTGAATTTATGGCACGTGCTATGGTTGATGTCCAATTAAGGCGCGCATAATAACTTTCATAAATATTGAGATACCAATTATTCACTTTAAACGCATCCAGCGAGGCATCATACATACTTGCCACCATCTCAGCCGCAGCCTTTTCTCCTTTTTTATCTTTCAAAATTAATTTCCATTCTTCTGCTTGTCCCGGTAATAGCTTATTACGGAAGGTTTCAAATTGGATATCTAATTCTTTGTTAGTGTATGGAACGGTGAT
>JAYVDU010000320.1:0-4225 GCA_043749245.1 Bacteroidota bacterium
TATGTGACAATATACCTCTTGGGTTATTTAGAAACATTTGTACTCTCATTCTTCTTCACCATATATTGTAAATTTATATAATTTTACAAACATAGGAGATTCATGGTTCACATAGAATGCTTATTTAACCTATGTTTTCTATGTGCCTATGTTTTTTAAAATGGACTATGTATTAGTATATTTGGTATTAACTACTCCCAACATCAAAACAATGTGACAAAAATAAAAGAGGCCGTCTTTTTGAGACAGCCTCTTTTTAATTAAGAACTAATACGGTTATTTAAACACAACTTTCATTTCTACACGTCTGTTTTTCTGACGGCCTGCATCATTTGTATTATCAGCAATTGGCACAGTTTGTCCAAACCATTTTGTATTTATTCTATCTACTTTTACGCCTTTAGATACTAAGTATTTCTTAACTGCTTTAGTACGTTTTTCAGATAATACCATATTTTTAGTAGCATCGCCTTGGTTATCAGTATGACCTGCTAAGTCTAATGTCCAATCAGCAGCGTGTAATTTCATTAAGCCTGCTAATTCATTTAACGAAGCAAAAGAAGTTTTCTTAATAATATCTTTACCTGAAGCGAATTCTAAACTAGCAAATGCTTTTTCTAAGATTTTTTGTTCTTCAGCTTTTAATACTGGTGCCGGAGGACAGCCCTTCAATTCTTTCAATCCTGGTGTTGTAGGGCAATTATCTTCTCTATCCACTACTCCATCTTTATCAGTATCAGGCCAAGGACAACCTTTGTTTTCAACCGCACCTGCAACATCAGGACAGTTATCGTCTTTATCTAATACAGTATCTCCATCTTTATCAGGGCAACCTTTAAATTCTTTAGGACCTGCAACATCCGGGCAAGCATCATATTTATCAGGTGTTAAATCTCCATCTCTATCCGGGCAACCTAAGAACTCAGCTAAACCAGCTTCATCCGGACATTCATCATCTTTATCAATAATCTTATCACCATCTCTATCAGGGCAACCTTTAAATTCAACTAAGCCTTTATCATCCGGGCAACTATCTTCTAAATCAGTAATGCCATCACCATCTCTATCAGGGCAACCTTGTAATTCTTTAACACCTGCAACATCCGGACATTTATCTTCGCTATCTTTAATATGATCGCCATCTCTATCAGGGCAACCCATAAATTCCCAAACACCTGCGATGTCTTTACATAAATCTTTTTTATCTGAGATACCGTCTTTATCCTTATCCTTTGGTTTACCATAAGGAATAGGAATTTTAAGCATGGTATAAATATCGGCACCATAAATTGTTTTTGCACCAACTATTGGTGATAAGTTAGATGTTCCCACAACCAATGGCCCAAGTCGCACAGCAGCACCTAATCTAAAGCCATCTAAAAAATTATATTGAACTGGTACAAATACACCAAACCATTTATGATCCCAACGTGGCGTTAAAGCAATGCTTGAAATGTCGTGAACTTTAGTATCGTTTGCTTTAAATTGAAAAGCAATATAGGGCGTTAAGTTTATATAAAAATCTTTCCAAATTAAATAATCTATTTGCACACTAATGGCAGTAGGCAAATTCATGCGGTAAGTATTAGAACCCGTAAAACCATTAAATGTATGATTTAGTGTATCATCTAAATCTTTTACTGTTTTAGGCTGTATTGGTTTTAAATTCCATTGATTAATATTTGCATGAAAATCGCCACTGGTTGTTCCTTTTTTAAATTTAATAGAACCTATATCTGTTACCGATAAGCCAATTTTTAATTTATATTTATTGTGATCTTTACGCCATAAGTTTTTTTCTCCATCCATGTCGTATTTATGCTTTAAATAATCAGGACGGTATTCGTATACTATACCAAAATCAAAGCCTATACCTGGGTATGATTGGCTATAATCAAACACTTTCGTTCCACTCGATTGTCCACCTAAAGATACTTTTTCAAAATTAAAATTATCAGAGTGTCCGTATTTTATATCAGAATCTAAGATTGTTACTGTGTCTTTAGTTGTGAAATTATAATTCAAATTAGATGCAAACATATAAGATGATTGAATTCCTTGCAATAACTTAACCGTAGCACCTGCCTTGAAGTAATGTTCGTTATCATCTTTAAACACATGCGCAAAAGTTAAACCATATTCTGCCCAAGACATTTCCTGAATACTTAAATTTTTGTTTTGTAAATTTTGTACCCATAACGATGGGTATTTGAATTCGTTAAAAGCTAATTTAGCTAACTCAGGTGATACACCGTCGATATTTACATAATTACGAACACCCGTTGTTAACGCAATTGCATTTTTGCGGTTAAGGTTTACCATAAAGGATGGCCCTGTTATACGATTACTAATTATAAAACTTTTATCGCTGCTATTTATTTTTTCAGTTAAATAATTGTTGGCAAATTTAGGATCATCAAATGCGGGGAAGGTTGTATTTCCATTAACATCTTTTCCTCTTTTAAGCGCGCTTCTATCCATACCAATGTAGTTGTTATAAGCTGATATATTTATTCCAACTAAGTTCATATCAAATTTCATACGCCCATCCACAATACTGGCTGGTTGCTGATAAACACCTGTTACACCGGCATAATTACTTTGATTAAATCCAATAAAATCTTGAGATTTAAGATTATAACAGAAAATGATTGTTAATGCTACTAAAGTTTTTTTCATAAATTATTTTTTTATTTGGACGGTAAATATAGTTAAAAATACTTAAAACTAACACACGATAATCTACTCATATTTAGTAAATTTGCGCTTCGAAAAAAAATATGTTAGATAAATTAGAAGAAATAAAAAGACGATATAATGATGTTGAGGCAAAATTAGGTGATCCTAGTGTGATTGCTGATATGCGCTTATTTAAAAAATTAAATATTGAATACAAAGGTTTACAGCCTGTGGTAGAAGCCTACTACAAGTATAAACAAATAACTGATAATATTAATGGCGCTAAAGAAGTATTGGCAACCGAAAAGGATAAGGACTTTTTGGATATGGCTAAAGCTGAATTAGATGAAAACAGATTAGCTGAAGAAAAATTACAAGAAGAGGTTCGTTTATTATTGATTCCTAAAGACCCTGAAGATGCTAAAAACTGTACGATGGAAATTCGTGGAGGAACAGGTGGTGATGAAGCCGCTATTTTTGCAGGTGATTTATTTGATATGTATCGCCGTTACTGCGAAATTAAAGGCTATCAATTAGAAATTGTGGATGAAAGTCCTGGTTCGATGGGAGGTTTTAAAGAAATTGTATTTAACGTAAAAGGTGATAATGCTTTTGGCACGATGAAATTTGAAA
Source organism: Bacteroidota bacterium (assembly GCA_043749245.1). Taxonomy (GTDB): domain Bacteria; phylum Bacteroidota; class Bacteroidia; order B-17B0; family Aurantibacillaceae; genus UBA4416. The sequence goes on from JAYVDU010000320.1 coordinate 3,313, forward strand.
GTGGTGTGCATCGCGTGCAACGTGTACCCGCTACAGAAGCTGCTGGTCGCGTGCATACATCGGCAGCCACCGTGGTAGTATTGCCTGAAGCCGAAGAATGGGACATAGAAATTAAACCTGCCGATATAGAAATGGCTACTGCGCGAAGTGGCGGTGCCGGTGGACAAAATGTAAATAAAGTAGAATCGAAAGTTATCTTAACTCACAAACCATCAGGTATTGTGGTTACTTGCCAAACACAACGTAACCAATTAGGAAACCGTGAAAAGGCAATGGAAATGTTACGTTCTAAGTTATATGATTTAGAGTTTCAAAAACGTTTAGCGGAAACTACTGGTCGCCGTAAAACAATGGTAAGTACTGGTGATCGCTCTGAAAAGATTAGAACTTACAATTATCCTCAAAACCGAATTACAGATCACCGCATTGGATTAACACTGTATAACTTAACTGATTTTACTAACGGTTATATTCAACAAATGATTGATGCCTTGCAATTTGCCGAAAATGCAGAGCGTTTGAAAGAAGGCGGGCTTTAATTTCTATTTCTTTTTTATTGGTATTTCAACAAAATAATAAATTTTATTTTTAACCTTCTTTTTGTTTGGCACAAGAGTAATCATGCAATAAAAAGTATTGTTGAGAAAGAACTGGTAGTAGTCTAAAAAAAAGCTTATGACTTTTGAAGTCTTAGAGGGCTTTAAAATAACCGTTTACGGAACCGCCTTTGCCTAATTATACCAATCATAATATATAAATAGTCCAAACCACATAGATTACATAGTTCACATAGAATGCTTATTTAACCTATGTTTCCTCCTATGTTTGTAAAATTATATAAATTTACAATATATGGTGAAGAAGAATGAGAGTACAAATGTTTCTAAATAACCCAAGAGGTATATTGTCACAT
>JAYVDU010000321.1:0-4223 GCA_043749245.1 Bacteroidota bacterium
AGTAACCTCTTCTAAATTTAAACTTTTGGGTTGAACAATAATTTTACCAAAATCGTATTTCAAATTTTTAGTATCACCAAAAATAAAAAAACCTTGATCAGCAAATTTTGGATGCGTTATTAATACTTGATATGTATCTACGGGCAATGCTTTTAAATTAAAAAATCCTTTATCATCTGTTCGTGTAAAATTAACCAGCGTTGAATCCATTAATTTAATGGCCATCACGATAGCGTTCTTTAATGGTGATTTGGCCGTAGTATCCTGTACATTACCGGAAACACTCATTTGTTGAGCAAAACCTGAAAATGAAAATAGTATTAATAAAGAAAGTAGTGGTTTCCCCATAAATTAGTATTGTTTTATCTTTTGAATAGATTTATAAGCGAAATAAGCATATTCATCGATTCATTATCTGTATTCACGAAAATAGACAAGTTTATAATACACGATAAACTAAAAGATACAAAAAAAGTTAAATAAAAATTAATAGCTTAAATAAGGAAGTATCAATTTCAATTTTTCCTCATTAAAGATGCCTAAATTCCTGACATCTTCTTCGTTTAGCTTACCATGCTTACTCCGAAAGTTAATAACGGTTTGAGCTGAGGCATACGAAAAATAAGGATGCTTACGAAGAGTCATTACATCAATCACATTAATAGGAATTTTAGTAATATTGTTTTTATCTAATTTAATTTGAGACGTTAAATTCAAATATAAACTATCTGTCATTCCATATATTTCTTTTAACTGATTCATGGAGTGGAAACCACCAAGCAACGTTCTGTATTTGATGATGCGCTTTGTAAACGAAGGACCTATGCCTTTTAAATACACAATGGATAAGCTATCAGCAGTATTAATTTCGATAGCTTCTTTAATAAATACTTTCTTTTCGTAAGTTGGTTTAGGATATGTTTTTTGATAAACGGTGTCTTTCTTAAATTTAGTGGTGTAATCTTTATTTGTATTAGGAATTAAAATATAGGCTTCCAACTCCTCAAATAATTTTGGAGCTAAGCCATATAATTTTTTCAAATCACCTGGTTTATAAAACTTCCCACCTTTATTTCTGAAATTAATGAGCGTGTTACTTAACTTCTTGGAGAAGCCTAATTTTTGTGCATCTTCGGCACTGATGGTATTGGGATTGAATACAAATAGTTCGGATGACACGACTTCATTGTCTATTTCTTTTTTGGATTCGGATATAACATTATCTGTTGGATTCGTTTTTTCTTCTGTAGAATTTGATGAATGATTGATGGTGATAAATTGTACTTGATCCTTATTGCTATTAAATAAAGGTAAACACAACTTGACAATCACTAAAATACCAATGATACTGCATAACACAAAAACGCCGTTACGTTCTTGCTTATTAAAATGAAACAGGTTTTGAAGCCACTCTTTAATTTTCATTTTCAGTTACTCTATTTTTTTTAAACAGATAATACACAGGAATTCCTAAAGCGATAATTAATAATCCCATACCTGTATTAAAAGTTTTATATACTAATAAATCAATACAGATTAAGGAAGTTAGTATAATGTAAATAGCAGGAATAACAGGGTATCCAAAAGCTTTATATGGTCTTTCGGCATCGGGCATTTTTTTACGTAATACAAAAATGCCTGTAATCGTAATGATATAAAATATCAAAGAAGAGAACGTGCAGTAATCTAACAAATCGCCATAAGAACCGCTAAAACATAAGAGTGATGCCCAAATACCTTGAAAAATCAAGGCATTAGAAGGCACTGCCTTTTTATTTAATTTCGCCGCTTGCTTAAAAAACAATCCATCTTTAGCCATTGATTCAAATAAACGAGAGCCAGCTATGATCAATCCATTATTACAACCAAAGGTAGAAACCATAATTAACGCAGCCATTAGGTATTTTGCTACATCGCCAAACACCACAAATAGCGCAGCAGTTCCTACCCTATCTTTTTGCGCAAACATGATACCTTGATCAATAACGGATTGTCCATGGATAGTTCCTTCAATTGGCAATAAACATAAGTAAGCTACATTAGCCAACACATAAATAACAGTAACGATGCTTACACCAAAAAATAAACCTAAAGGAATATTACGTTGTGGATTTTTAACTTCACCTGCAATAAACGTCACGTTGTTCCAGGCATCACTGCTAAACAAAGATCCTATCATAGCCACGCCAATAGCCGTTGTTAAAGCCATACCTGATAAATTTAAAAAATCATAATCAATGATTTTCCCCAATCCATCTTTAATTGGAATAGCTTGTTTTGCATCAAATGCATTTATCATATTATTTGAAAACACATCCGTGTGGAATCCGTAATAGATACCTACAATTATTAAAGTAAATAAGGCAATTAATTTAGCTGATGTAAAAATACGTTGGATGGCTTTACCGTTTTCGATGCCTCGTGTGTTGATATAAGTCAAAAGTGCGATAACAGCAATGGCTAATAGTTGGGCAGAGGTTATTTTAAAATTAGAAATATGAAGTACCACATTACCTTCTTCAAAAAACGGAATAAACACTCCTGTAAATTTGGCGAAAGCAACTGCCACGGCTGCGATTACACCTGTTTGTATAACTAAAAAAACAGTCCAACCATACACAAAAGCGGTTAGTTCGCCAAACGCTTTTTTGATGTAAACAAATTGTCCGCCTGCTTGAGGCATCATTCCTGCTAATTCGCCATAACTCAATGCCGCAAATAAGGTTATAACACCTGATAAAATCCATACAACTAATAGCCAGCCTGCTGAACCAACAGAGCGGGCAATATCAGAACTCACAATAAAAATACCTGATCCTACCATAGAACCAGCTACCAAAACCGTCGTATCAATTAAATTAAGAGTTCTTTTTTTTTCAGGCATATCATTAAATTTTCAGTAATCTAATAAACAAAAAAAAATCGATAATTTATAAAATCAGGAAAAATATATCGAATTAATAAATACACTTTCGTTAATGTAATTTTAACGGCTACATCAATTTTTTTAACCACTTTAAGAGGCCTTCTTTTTTTTCATACGGAGGATAAATAAGTTTAGTTAATCCCAATTTAGATTGAAACACAACGGCTCGCTCGTGTGAGAAATTTTTAAAACCAAAAATACCGTGGCAACTACCCATTCCACTACTATTAACGCCACCAAAAGGCAAATTCGGATTACTTATGTGAACCAACACATCATTAATACATACTCCGCCAGAGCTAGTAGAAGTTACTATTTGTTCTTGGTTTCCACGATTATTACTAAAAATATAAAGTGCTAATGGTTTGTCCTTTGCATTGATGAAATCAATGGCTTCTTCTAATTGCTTAAATGTTATAATTGGTAAGATAGGTCCAAATATTTCTTGTTGCATGATTGGATTTTCAGGCTTCACATTTTTTAATATGCAAGGGAGTATCGTTAGATCTTGTTCATTGCTTTCTCCACCCCATATTAATTCAGCTCCTGCGGATACAGCATCTTTCATTAAATCCGTTAATCGTATAAACTGCTTCTTATTAATAATTTTTCCGTAAGAATCTTTATTGATTTCACCATCAGCATTAAAATACATAGTTGAAACGGCTTCTTTATAATGGGTTATAAAATCAGTCTCAAGTGTTTCATCAATTAGCACATAATCAGGTGCAATGCATGTTTGGCCGGCATTCACAAGTTTACCCCAAGCAATTTTTTTAGCAGATTTTTTCAAATCAGCCGTTGCATCAATAACTGCGGGCGATTTACCACCGAGTTCTAACGTTACCGATGTGAGGTTTTTGGCTGCAGCTTGCATCACCACTTTTCCAACAACAGTGCTTCCCGTAAAAAAAATATGATCAAAGGGTAATTCTAACAATTCTTTTGAAACATTAACATCACCCTCAAAACAAGCAATCTCATTGGTGTTAAAATATTTTGAGATTAATGTATCAATGACTGTTGCGGTAGCACTGCTCATTTCGGATGGCTTCAACATCACACAATTTCCTGCAGCAATAGCCGAAATCAAAGGACTCATCATTAATTGAAACGGATAATTCCAAGGAGCAATAATTAAGCAAACACCTTTAGGCTCGTAATATATTTTGTTAGTGGAAAATATATTACTCATCGTGCTGCTAACCTCTATAGGTTCCATCCATTCTTTCAAATTTTTGATTGCAAAATCAATTTCAGCATACGTAAATAATAATTCAGTTACGGCAGTTTCAAA
>JAYVDU010000322.1:0-4219 GCA_043749245.1 Bacteroidota bacterium
AGTAGCATTATAGCTAGTATAATTTAAAGCAACTCCTAAATAAAACTGATTCGATTTTTTAAACTGTTTACTTATTAAATAATTATAATTTAAAGTCAAAGATGAATTAATGTTTACTTTATAATTATCATTTAATATATTACTACTTGAAATATCATAAACGTTCCCAAACATCAATGATTTATGGCTAAAGGAAATATCCAATATATACTTTGGTGCAGGTTTTATAGAATCGCTGGCTTTTATCGAAAAACTGAATAAGCTAATATAAATAGCGATTATGATTAAACTAAACTTACACATACTTTATCATCGAAAATAGCTAAATATATTGAGTTAATCGAATTTACATGAAACAAATCACAGCTCTATATGTTTTTTTAGATTAAATTATTATATTCGTTGTGATATATTTTTAAGTATGGTACAGAAAGAAATTTTATTAGAAGTAAAAAACTTAGTGACTGAATTTAAGTCGGATGGCGAATTAATAAAAGCTGTAAACGACATATCATTTACCCTCCATAAAGGCGAAACCATTGGTATTGTAGGCGAAAGCGGTTCTGGTAAATCAGTAACGTCTCTTTCCATCATGCAGTTAATTCCTAATCCTCCAGGACGAGTTTCGGGTGGCGATATCCTATATCACTCTAAACACAAAGGAACGGTTAACTTACGTAATTTACCTGTTAAAGAAATGCGTACGTATAGAGGTAATGAAATTGCAATGATCTTTCAGGAACCCATGACTAGCCTTAATCCGGTTTATACCTGCGGAAATCAGGTGATGGAAGTAATTTTATTGCATCAAAAAGTGACAAAGAAAGAAGCGAAAAATAAAACCATTAAATTATTCGAACAAGTTCAATTACCCGATCCTGACCGTATTTTCAAATCTTACCCTCACGAAATTTCTGGCGGTCAAAAACAACGTGTGATGATTGCGATGGCTATGAGCTGCAATCCACGTGTATTGATAGCGGATGAGCCTACAACAGCTTTAGATGTTACTGTACAAAAAACCATTTTGGATTTGATGCTCAAGTTGCAAAAAGAGCATGATATGGGCATTATGTTTATTACCCACGATTTAGGCGTTATAGCTGAGTTAGCTGATAAAGTAATGGTAATGTACAAAGGTAAAGTGGTAGAGCAAGGTCCTGTATTAGAAATTTTTAGTAATCCAAAACATCCATATACAAAAAGTTTATTAGCCTGCCGCCCGCCATTAGATAAGCGTATTGTGCGTTTACCGGTATCATCTGATTTTATGAAAACAGATGAAGACGGTAATATGATTGAAATTCCGAAAACGGTAAGTGAGGCTATCAATAGCGTAATCATCACTAAAGAACATCGTGATGCGGAGCATAAAATATTATATAGCCGCGATAAAATATTAGAACTTCAAAACATTAAAACCTACTTTCCTAAAAACAAATCGTTTTTTGGAAAAACAAAAGACTGGGTGAAAGCGGTTGATGATGTAAGTTTAGATGTATACGAAGGCGAAACGCTTGGATTAGTGGGAGAAAGCGGTTGTGGTAAAACAACTTTAGGAAGAACCATTTTAAGATTAAATGAACCAACAGAAGGGAAAATATTTTTTCAACGAAACGATTTATTACGTTTAAAAGATGAGGATATGAGACACTTGAGAAAGGATATGCAAATTATTTTTCAGGATCCCTACTCTTCTTTAAACCCTCGTATTACTATTGGTGAAGCCATTTTGGAACCCATGGTCGTGCATAACGTATTTTCGAGCAATGGCCAACGTAAAGAACGAGTGATTGAATTGTTAAATAAAGTAGGTTTAGAAGCCAAACAATTTAACCGTTACCCACATGAGTTTAGTGGTGGTCAGCGCCAACGTGTTTGTATAGCAAGAGCGTTAGCACTTAATCCAAAATTTATTATTTGTGATGAAAGTGTAAGTGCCCTCGATGTATCGGTGCAAGCGCAAGTATTGAATTTATTAAATGATTTGAAACGAGAATTTAAGTTTACATACATCTTTATTTCTCACGATTTATCGGTTGTAAAATTCATGAGCGACCGTATGGCAGTGATGCAAAAAGGAAAAATTGTAGAGATGGGAGATGCCGATAGCATCTATTTAAATCCTCAAACTGATTATACAAAAGAACTCATCAACTCTATTCCCAAAGGTCAGTTGGCTGATATTAGGGCTAGCATAGAGAAAAAAAGAATCTCTGATTTAATTGGTTAAATCATTTTATGTTCGACTTTTTCAAACAACTCACTAACCCCGAAAGCATTATCAGTTATGGAGGTTTGTGGTTATTGTTATTTGTTGTATTCGCCGAAACAGGTTTATTAATTGGTTTCTTTTTACCTGGAGATTCCCTCATTTTTGTATCGGGTTTATTATGTGCCACCAAACCACACTTACTCAACACCTCATTCCCTACTCTATTGATTTTATTAGTATCAGCAGCCGTTATCGGTAATATCTTCGGATATTGGTTTGGAAAAAAAACAGGAGAAACCTTATACACCAAAAAGGATAGTTTTTTGTTTCGAAAAAGTCATTTAAAAACGACTTCTGATTTTTACCACAAACATGGCGGTAAAGCCTTAATTTTAGGCCGTTTCTTGCCCATCATCCGAACGTTCGCTCCTATAATAGCAGGAGTTATCAAAATTGATTTTAAAACATTTATGCTTTATAACGTTATTGGCGCCGTTGCTTGGATTGGAAGCATTGCCAGTATCGCTTACTTTGTTGCGAAACAATATCCTCAAATCGAACACTACTTAGGGTATATCATCATTGGCTTAATTGTGATTACCACTATCCCTGTTTTGGTTACTTATTTAAAGAGCAGAGAAAAGAAATAAATTATTCGAACACAGATAACGCTGATTTATATGATTAAAATTGATTTGTTATTACTAAATCAAAATAATCTATTTATCAGTATTCTTTAAGATTAACTCTGTTTTATCTTTGTGAATCTTAACAATCTGTGTCATCTGCGTTCAATCATTATAAATGATGCATTATTAAATCCCAATACCACACTTAATATACCTAAATTTAACATTATTACTTCTTCACTGAACAAAGCATGAACAACCCTACCTTCGAGATACCAGATAACATTGATGCTAAAGAAGCCGATTACTTATATTTAAAATCATCTGGAATCTTAGGAGCAGGAAACGGTTTATTTACGTCTATTAAAATTTACAAGAACGAAGTAATCTCCCTTTTTAAAGGAGATATTTTATCAGATAAAGAAGCAAAACAAAGGGCTAACAAAAATTTAGACGGTTATTTTATCTCTATGCTCAATGGTTCTATTATGGATTCTAATCATGTGAAATGTTTTGCTAAATATGCGAATGATGCAGAAGGCATGGCAATTCTGAAATTTAAAAATAACTCTAAAATTGCACTCAACGAAGATAACAATGTGTGTTTAGTTGCCTTAAGAAACATTACGAGTGGCGAAGAAATATTTTGTGGCTACGGCAAAAAATATTGGATTAACTTTAAAAAGAATGTTTCATAAATAATTTATTAAAAGGTCTATTACAAAAAACTGATTTCTTTTTATTTTCTTTTGCTTGACCAAAAGAAACAAAAGTCAAGAACGAACACCAACTCCATTTTTTTCATACCCTCTTACATTTCCATTTTACAAATCAAAAAAATGTAGTTCACACCGTTCGTTTACATCCACCGCACTATTACTAATGTATGCATTAGTATATAAAACTCAATTCCACGCAAAATACCGAAAAAGCCAAAATAATGATTATTGATTAATTACTTCAATAGCTTTTTCAATCAGCTCATCTCTTCCTTCTTTTATTCCTTTAATAGTTGGCTTTAATTCTATATTTGGAATGATACCGATTCGTTGCGTTGGTTTACCCTCAGGATAAAAAACACCAAGTCCGCTTATAACTGTTCGGATATCTCCTGGTAAAGAAATAGCAGATATATTTCCATCAGCTCCAGCAGTGGTACTTCCAATTACAATAGCATTTGGCGCAGTTCTCAACGCCATAGTGGTATATTCAGCTTGGCTTTGAGTTATTTCATTAATTATAATAATCACCTTGCCTTTATAATATTCTTTGTTTGAACGTATCCATCCACTATACCACGTCTTGCATTTTAATTGGTAATAGCTTATATAATTCAGATTTCTTTGTATCAGGTAGTTTTGTAAGAGTTTCTTCT
>JAYVDU010000323.1:0-4200 GCA_043749245.1 Bacteroidota bacterium
CATCATTCCAAGCATACCAGTTAACAGGGTTGTTGGCGTGTTGCAATAAATAGGGACTACTTTCGGTGATGAGATGATTGGGCATGATTTATTTAAATATATAAATGATATTGATTAATTTGAATTATAAAAAACGTTTTACCAAGTCTTTATCAGGCATCATACAGCTGTCTGATTTTCCAAACCATTTGTAACGGTTACGAGCTACGTAATCATAAACAGCGTTTCGAATAAATGGTGGCACAATTAATAAAGCATATAATAAAGGATACAACCCTTTCAAATAAGGCGTTAAGCGCAAAGCAGCGCATGATTTACTATACGCTTTGTTATTTTGTATCAAGATTAAACTGTCAATTTTATTAGGATTGATATGATGTCGTTTTAATAATTCAATTCCTTTATCAGATTGTAATGAGCTAAAACATAAGTCAGCTTTTTTTTCGTGCTTCAATATAAATTTTATGGAATTGTTGCAAAAATTACAATACCCGTCAAATAATAAAATTGGTTTTGAATCTAATGTGTTATTCATTATGGTCTAACTGATATGGAGTAGGGGTCGGAAGCTACTTCGGTTTGTTTATTTAATAATTGCATCGATGTGATATTGAAATAATTTACAAAACCATTTCGCCCACAAACCCCAGTGTGGTGAGGTGTTGGACCGTTAGTTAATACATTTCTACTGGCAACAATCACGTAGCCATTAGTTTCATCTAAACCTATACCATGCGGTTGAAAACCCACAGGATAATTAGTTGCGCTATAGGTATTCATATCAATAACAGTGACACAGCCTTTTTGTGAAGGATTAGATGTGTTTGGTTCATCCTGACAAGTCACATATAATTTTTGTTGAGCATTACTTTTTACCATTTCTAATGGGAAAGCGCCCGTATTGATTACTTGTAACAATAAGTCATTAGACGTATTCATCACTCTTACCTGATTAGCAGCCTCACAAGTCACAAAGTATTTTGAGCCATCTGCCGAAAATAATATTTCGTGTGGATCAAAAGTTCCAGGCGTATTACTCGGAATACCGCTCATATCTATGGTAATCTGTGAAGGTATCATCGTAAAACCAGTATCTACTTTATAAATAAAATTTCCACTTTGAGAAGTAACGTAAAGTGTGTCATTTGTTTTATTTAAAGCGCTTCCATGTGCATTGGTCGTTCCTAAGTTATAATGAATTACATGCATCGTCTCTAAATTAACAGTGGCTATTTTACTGTTACCTTGCCAGGATACACAATATGCTTTTTTGCTGTCATTGCTAATGGTAATGGTATTCCAATATAAATCAGCACCTAAGGTAACCTCGCCAACCAGCGCATCATCAGAGGTTCTGTATTTTTGAAGAATATTATTATTGACAAAAACAACGTACCAATAATTTCCATCTGGCGATATTTTTATAACATGAGGTACCTCTGCTGTATTTGGTAATTTACCAACGGTAATATATCGTATTGGCAATTGAGTAGCTGCATCAAACACGGTTACCACATCACAACCTTGGTTAACGACATAATATTTTTTTAGATTTGAGTTATTACTCCACATTACATTTCCGTTAATGTCAGGCGCACCATTATCTATCCAATTTTTAATAGTAGTTACTTCGTCTCTGCTAAGTGCATTGGCATTAATAGGCATCGTTGGCAAATTTTTTATACCTAAATCATCATACGTATTGATGAAATAACACAAGGATGAAAAGTCGCTACGGTAGGGGATTACAGGCGAACCATTGACTGATCCTTTAAACAAATTAGCAAACGAACTTAAATTCAAATTAGCTGCTCCTTGATAACTGGCATCGTTATGGCAACCAGAGGTAGCGCATTTATAAGTCATTATTTTTCCAACATCAGTTGGGAAATCACCAAATGTAAGAGGAGCAGAGTCTTTAGTACACGATGAAATAAAAACAAACAAACTGCATAAACTAAAAAATAGATAAAGTATTGTATGTTTTGTTTTTTTCAAACGATTCATTTTTTTCTCAAATAAAGGTACAAAACAGTTTTTAGTTTACAGTAAAAACTAATGGGAACCTCTAGAAATTCATTTTTCAAGGCGAACAAATTTTTAAAAGCGCAGTTTACATAGGTAAATGAGCATTTTAAAAATGAAGTTCAACGATGAAAAAAGGGATTAAATAGAGGTTCCCTAATGATTAATATGTAATTTTGTCATTTAATTGAAATTCTTTTTATGACAAAATTATCCGTTAACATCAATAAAATTGCTACCATTAGAAACGCTCGTGGCGGTAATACTCCTAACCTAGTGCAAGTAGCAATTGATGCTGAACGCTTTGGCGCGCAAGGTATTACGGTGCATCCTCGGCCTGATGAAAGACATATTCGTTACCAAGATTTATATGATTTAAAACCAGTTTTAACTACTGAATTTAACATAGAAGGCAATCCTAAAATTCAAAAATTTGTTGATTTAGTAGTAGATGTAAAGCCTCATCAAGTAACCTTAGTGCCTGATTCTGATGGGCAATTAACTTCCGATCACGGTTGGGATACAATCAAACATCAAGCGTATTTAAAAGATATGATTGCTTTATTTAAAAGTAAAGGCATCCGTACTTCTATTTTTGTAGATCCTGATTTAAAGATGATAGAAGCTGCAAAACTAACAGGAACTGATCGTATAGAATTATATACAGAATCGTATGCCCATCACTATGCCACTCAAAAAGAAACTGTAATTAAGCCATTTACAGAAGCCACAGAACTAGCAGCTAAATTGGGCTTGGGTGTGAATGCAGGACACGATCTTAGCTTAGAAAACTTAGCCTATTTTAAACAACACACCAAAAATTTATTAGAGGTTTCTATCGGACATGCCTTAATTAGCGATGCATTGTATTATGGATTAGAAAATACAATCCAATTATATTTGAGACAATTAAAATAATAGCTGTGCTGAAATTTTTAATTATTCTTCCGATATTTTATGGAATTGAATTTTATAAAACAATACATACATTGGTAAGTGTGCGGAAGGCTTTGGCGAAAAGGAGCGATATACAATTTTTTCTGGCGGCATTGCGAAGGCGTTTTGTGCGAAGAAAAAATGGATATGGCTTTTCGCCTTGACTTTTGTTTCTTTTGGTTAAGCAAAAGAAAATAAAAAAATGATAACGATTGCTATATGTATTTTGTTTCTTTTTCATTTATGGAAAAAGATAGAAAGATTATAATCTTTTAGGTATTGATTTTAACAAAAGCAATACTATTCGTGATGGTATTTTTCGTTTTTTAAAATTGAGAAGCCTCGATATAATTGCTCTACAAAAAACAAGCGAATCATTTGATGAGAAAAAGTCATATTGGAAAGTGACAAGGTGTAATTCGATTTTTCTAAAATTGTTTTATCTATACCAAAAGGCCCACCAATTAAAAATACCAAGCGCTTGCAGCCAGAAACCATGCGCTTATTCAGGAATTCAGCATACTGTAAAGAGGTAAACTGCTTTCCGTTTTCATCTAAGCAAACTAAAAAATCAGAAGTTTCTAATAGTTTTTCAATTTCTAAAGCCTCTGCTTTTTTTTGTTCATCAAAGGGTTTTTGTCTAATGGATTTGGGCATCGAAATGGTTTCGGTGCTAAATGAAATATAATTTTTTAAACGTTCTGTATAAATTTTGATTCCTTCATTTAAATATAATTCGGTTGTTTTTTCTATTTGGATCAATAATATTTTCATTTTTATGAATTTCCACAAAGTTTGGGCACAATAATTGGTATTATTTTATAAATTTACAAAATAAATGAAGGTTTTAGTTATTTTATTAATAAGCTTACTTAGTTTATCTTTTTCATTAAAAGATGTAACTGATGATATTTCCAATTATTTAAAAGCTGGTAATGCGCAATCACTCGCTACAACGTTTGCAGATAAAATATCCATTAAAATATTAGACGTAGAAGATTTATTGAGCAAAGCTCAAGCTCAAGCATTGATTGAAGATTTTTTTTCAAAGCATAAAGTGAAAAATTACACAACCTTACATTCAAGTTTTATTAATACAGGTCATCAATTTATAACAGGTAATTTAGAAACCAACGACGGTAAGTATAGAGTTTCCATTTTAGTAAGAGGAAATATCATATCTCAATTCCGAATAGAGAACGATAATGACTAGTTATATTCTTCAGCACAAAAAACATT
>JAYVDU010000324.1:0-13124 GCA_043749245.1 Bacteroidota bacterium
AAAACTGTATTTTAGTAAAACCTTTTTTTGATAAAACCACACACATATTTTCTTTTGTTAATGATGATGGCAAGTCTGTTTGGCTTTGCTCAAAAGACGTTTAAACTCACCATTATCAATACCGACAATCAACCCATCTTCAAAAAAATAAATTATAAAAAGGTTGTTGCTAATAAAGCTTTTCTGGATAAAGAATTAAATAAAGTATATGTATCATTGGTTAACGAAGGCTATATTTCTGCCAGTATAGATAGTATTCGGAATGATTCATTAGCCTATACGGCTTATCTGACTACCGGTAAAAAATACAAATGGATTGCGTTGTCATATCAAAAAAAGGACGTGGCTATTATTTCTAAATTAGGCTATAACGAACGTTTTTTTACCCATAAACCATTTAAGTATCAGGAACTTTCACGCTTAATGGAAAAAATAATTATTCATTATGAAAATAATGGTTATCCTTTTACTACAGCAAAATTGGATAGTTTGGAGTTTACCTCAGAAACCGTTAAAGCAAAATTGATTGTCGAAAAAAATGTATTGGTTAAGCTGGATAGCCTTATTACGCAAGGAACTGCGAATGTTAAACAAAAGTTTTTATTACGTTATTTAGGAATCAAAAATGGAATGCCATACAATGAGGAAGCATTTGCTGGTGTATCTAGAAAGATAAAACAATTACCCTTTGTTACCGAAAAATCTCCGCCGGTATTGCGTTTAACGGATAAGCAAAATAAATTATATTTATTTTTAGATAAAAAAAATGCCTCGCAGTTTGATGGCATCGTTGGCATCTTGCCCAGTGACAAGGGAAAAACGATATTTACCGGAGATGTAAAAATTAAATTGGTAAGCACCATTTTTAAAAGCGGAGAAACTTTTGATATCAATTGGCGACGATTGCAAACAGAAACGCAAGATTTAAAAGCGCAGATTATTTATCCTTACATCCTGGGCTTGCCAGTTGGCGCGGATTACAACATTAAAATTTATAAAAAAGACAGTGCGTTTATTGATATTAATAATGCGTTTGGATTGCACTATTATTTTAGTGGGCTCAATTATTTGAAAGTATTTTATAAGCAACGCAATGCGAATTTGATCTCGACAGCAGGCTTAGCCAACGCAACAGTATTGCCTGATTATGCGGATGTGATAACGAAGTCGTATGGATTAGCAATTGTTTTGGAGAAAATGGATTATAAATTTAATCCTCATAAAGGATATAGTGTCAATTTACAAGGCTCTGTAGGTAATAGACAGATTCGTAAAAATCCTAAAATTAATGATGCGGCTTATTCTTCTTTAGCACTTACCACATCACAATATCAAACGGAGGCTGTTATTACAGGATATATTAATATTATAAAAAACCACGTAATCAAATTATCATCACAGTTTGGTAGTGTATTTGGTAATACGATTTATAAAAACGAGTTATACCGTATTGGCGGTTTACGCACGCTGCGTGGATTTGACGAAGAAAGTATTTATGCATCGTCTTATATTATACCAACCATTGAGTATCGTTTTTTGTTTGAAAAAAATTCTAATATTTTTTTATTTGCCGAAGGAGCTTGGTATGAAAATAAAAGTTCTACAACCTTTGTTACCGATACACCTATGAGTATTGGAGCTGGAATAAACTTTGAAACAAAAGCAGGCATTTTTAACCTAAGTTATGGTGTAGGCAAACAGTTTAATAATAGCTTTGATTTGCGTATAGGTAAAATACATGCAGGGTTAACCGCATTATTTTAATAAAAAGCCTAAGAGCCTGTTTAAAATTTATCTAATAATTTTGTCATGTGTCTTTTTGGCTTTCCCGATAAATCGGGATTAAATTTTTCGAGATAGTAACCAACTATCTCTGCAATCCCGCTCTAGCGGGAGCCACTTTTAACTCTATTTTATATTTCATGTATGAATCGTTGAGTGCTTCGCAATTCGCTCAAAAACACATTATAACAATTATTACAATATAAATTTAAACATGCTCTAAATTATTTAGTTTTTTTGTTATACTTGTATACATCTAATAAACGTGCGTATATATTTATATATCATATCATTTTTATGCTTAACCGCACTACCTAGTTTTGGGCAAAAAATTAATTTACAAAAATTTTCAGTAAAGGATGGCTTGTGTCAATCAACCGTTAAACAGATAGAACAAGATAATTACGGTAACTTGTGGTTGGCCACTAATTATGGTCTATCTAAATTTAATGGTAAAACCTTTGAAAATTATACCACATCCAACGGATTACCTTCCAATGATATATCGAGTTTATTGTTTACGAATGAGCACTTGTTTATAGGAACTCGTAAAGGATTATGTGTATTTAATGGTAATAAAATTGAGCATAGTGATTTGTTTCAAAAAATAAATGGAAATGTTAAAAAAATAATTGAACGAGAAAAAGTCTTACATATTATTACTACAAAAGGATATTACCTATTAAATATTGGAAAGAGTTCGTACAAGCTTGATTCTATTGCAATACCAAACATTACCTCACAAAACCCTACGGATGCGGAGTTTGACTTGGACGGCAACTTATGGATATCAACAAGCAAAAAAGGATTGTTTTTTTTAGAATTATCTTTTTCTACCAGAGTGCCAAAATTAGTGATGATACATAATTCTGTGGCATCAGCTACAATTAACAAAAAATTAGTGCGAGTTGTAAATTTTAATAGTGATAATATTTTAAGAGGTAATTCAATCGTTAGTATAGAGTTTGATAAACAGAATAATTTATTATTAAGTGATTGGTCAAATGGAATAGCCCAAATAAAATTTGATACACGACTCACCGATGGGTATTTTGAAGCAAGGTACATTATCTTAGACTCCATGTTAATCGGGTCAATTAAAGTAGACCGATTTACAAGTATATACCGTGACCCGGAAGGCAATGTTTATTTGGCTTCGGATGGATTTGGTTATGTTCAAATTCCATTAGATAAAAACACGAATGAACTTAATTTTTCAACAAATGATTTAGTTTGGATAAATAATACACAAGGTTTTTATGGCAATAATCCATTATGTTTTAAGGTAGATAATAATAATAATACATGGATTGGAACCCTTAATGATGGGCTTGTATTATTAAATGATAAAAGCTCGTTGAGTTATAATCAAAAATTGGGTTTAGATGAAGAAAAAGTAATTAGCCTTTATAGATCCTCTGACAGTGCTTTATGGCTTGGAACTTACGGTGGTGGTGCATTTAGATTTAAAAATAGAAAATTTACACGGAGTTTTTGGGAACAAGGAATTAGTGAGTCTATTATAAAAAGTATTGCAGAAGATGATTTTGGAAATATATGGTTAGGAACTACCGGCGGTGGGGTTAGTATAATTAGTAAAGAAAATACTAAAAAGGAATTGCTTGTATCTAAAGTGATATCAGAAACAAACAACCTTGTAAGTAATTTTGTAACCTTTATTTACAAAGCAAAAAATGGTGCAATGTGGGTAGGTTATCAATCACAAAATAAAGTTGATCGCATCATCATTAACAAAGATTTAACTTACAATGTCACTTCGTTTACAATTACAGATTTGACAACCTTTAATGTCACTTGTATGATAGAAGATGATACGGATAATATTTGGATTACCTCTAACGAAGGTGTTTGGATATTAAATCCTAAAACGGAGTATGTTAGTAATGAATATGCTATGTTTAAAAACATTCAAACGATATCTAAAGATTGGAATGGCAATATGTGGATAGGCACTTCAGATGTGGGCGCTATCATACTGAAAAACAAATTAAAGGTTCGCTATTTTGATAATGCTTCAGCTAATTCTTTTGAAAAAATAACATCACAAAAAGGCATTAGTAGTAATTGTATTAACACTATTTTATTTGAAAAGGATGTAATTTGGTTTATTACAAATAATGGCATAAATGAAATAACTTTTGATGGTTATTTAAATAAAATTAAAGAAGTGAAAAATTGGAACAAATCTAATGGCTTTGCTTCTTATGACAATAAGCCGAATGCCTCTGTTTTTGATGATCAACAAAACATTTGGATTGGTTCTATAGAAGGATTAACTAAATACAAAAGCAATAATTTAGAAGAAAATGTAGTTTCTAAAAAAGGAATAAACATATTTATAAATTCTATTCGTATAGAAAACAAAAATGTTGATTGGACAGACGACGCGTTATTTAAAACGGGCGATCTTGCAGATTTAAAGTTTGACGGATTTTTTAATTGGTATAAAATACCAAAAAATTTACAATTAGATTATACGCATAATACCATACAATTAATTGTAAGCACCGATAATATAGCTGAACAAAAACAAATAAATTACACGCATAAACTAATCGGATACGATAAAGATTGGATTATATTATATAATGCAAACGAAATAACGTATCGTAATTTACCATCAGGTGATTATAGCTTAGTCATAAAAGCTTCTTTAGGAAACGACTTTGAAAATGCCGAAGAGTTTACTTACAATTTCAGCGTTAAACCACCATTTTGGAAAGCTACTTGGTTTTATATGACGTTGGCAATAATTATTGTGGGATTATTATATTACTTAATAACGGATAGAGAAAAAAGATTAAAACGCGAAAAATTAAAATTAGAATTGTTAGTGAAATCTCGTACCTCTGAAATAGAAAATAAAAAGCGCGAGATTGAACTTCAAAGCACGCTCATTCAGGGTATTAATAAGGATTTAACGGATAGCATTAAGTATGCGCAACGTATACAACAAACTATATTGCCTAATGCCGAAAATTTAAAAAAATATTTTTCCGAACATTTTATTTATTATAAACCGCGTAATATTGTAAGTGGCGATTATTATTGGATAAAAGAAGTTAATGGTTTTTTGTATGTAGCAGTAGTTGATTGCACTGGGCATGGTGTGCCTGGCGCATTTATGTCGTTAATTTCAAGTAGTATATTAAATGAATCCATTGATGATCAAAGCAATAATCATCACCCTGCAAAAATGCTAGAGTATTTGCGTAAAGAAATTAATTCTCGTTTAAATCAAAATAGTACAGAGCTGGTAAATGATGGTTTGGATATTGCTCTTATTTGTTTTGATAAACAAAATTCAACGATTGAATATGTTAATGCCAATAGACCATTATATATTATTTCTAATGACGAATTAATTACGCTTGCCTCTGAAAATGTTAGTATTGGTGGCTATGCTGATTTAGAAGCCGTTATTCCAAGTAAAAAAATAACCGTCAAAAAAGATGATCTGTTAATTATGTTTACAGATGGCATCACCGATCAGTTTGGTGGAGAAAAAAATAAAAAATATAATCCTCAGCGATTACGTCAATTTTTATTAATGAATAATCATTTGCCACTTAAAGAACTCCATGAAAAACTAAGCAATGAAATCGCTGAGTGGCAATCGACATACGAGCAAACAGATGACATCTTATTAATGGGAATAAAAATTTAAGTATATTTTAGACCTTAATTAGTGTCACTTTTATTTTACAGTAATCATATTTATTTATTAAATTAGAATGTGTTAAATTTTAAAACCATCCCCTTTTTCAAAATTTTACTGCCCTATATTTTAGGGATAGTATTTGTTTTAAATTTTGGTTTATTTGAGAAACTTCACATATTATTCATAAGCGCATCTTTATTAGTAATAACAACTTATTTATTTCAAAAGTATTTCAAATCAAATTTAAATTTTAAAAAATGGATTTTTATTTTTAGCGTCCATGGATTTTTATTTTTGTTAGCAGGCGAAAGTTGTTTTTTCTATCAAGCCAATCGAAACACTAATCATTATGCGCATTTTGTAACGCCCGCCGAACAACAAATAATAGGAGTTATAGATGATTTACCTGTTGTGACAGAAAAATTTGTTAAGTTTTCGGTTCAATTAAAGTGTGTTGAAACAAATACAGTTTGGCATTACGTAACGGGTAATACGATTGTTTATTTAAAAAATGACTCGACTAGTAATTTACAAATTGGCGATGCTGTTTTTATAAATTCTAAATTCAGTTATGTCAATGAACCTAAAAATCCGTTTGAGTTTAATTATAAAATATTTTTAGAAAACAAAAACATATACCATGTGGTGTATGCCAAGCCCCAGCAATTAACTCTTTTAAAAGATTTGCCACATTCGTTTTCGTTTACGCAATTAGGAGCTTCTATAAAAGCTAAGGTAGTTTCTGTATTAAGAAGCTGTCATTTATCGCAACAAGCATTTTCTATTTGTACCGCCTTATTGGTTGGCTATGATGATGAAATTGATAAAGATGTGATGCAAAGTTTTTCACATTCGGGAACACTACATATCCTGTCGGTTTCCGGTATGCACACGGGTTTATTGTACGGATTAATTATTGCCGTTTTTTTATTTTTTGATAAACATGATCGGCACAAAAAAACAAAATGTTTGGTAGTAATTGTAAGCCTTCTATTATTTGTGTTTATTACTGGCTTTTCTCCTTCTGTTTTAAGAGCAGCGTTAATGTTAACATTAGTAATTGTAGGAAAAACATTTTATAAACAAGGTAATGCCTATAATACCTTATTGGTTTCGGCGTTTGTATTATTGTTGTATAACCCTTATTTAATAGTCGATGCAGGGTTTCTGCTTAGTTATTTTGCGGTATTTGGCATTATGTATTTGTACCCCATTATTCATCGTCAGTATGTATTTACTAATTCCATTATTCAATGGTTTTGGAATCTTATTTTAATGTCGGTTGCGGCTACGGTTTTTACGCTGCCAATATCGCTTTACTTTTTCCATCAATTTCCTGTTTGGTTTGCATTTTCTAATTTAATTATAATCCCTATTAGTATCTGTTTAATGGCAGCTACAGCATTATTACTGTGTTGTTATAAAATTACGTTTCTCAAAATAGCATTAGTTTATGCAATCAATTCATTTACATCCATTATGCTTTGGGTAGCTCAATTGACAGATAATTCCAACTATGGTTATTTGGATTATATTGCTTTTTCAAAAATAGATGTTATATGTTGTGTTCTGTTTTTGCTAACATTTTTTTTATTTATTTACACCAAGAGTTATAAGCAACTAATGGTATTAGGAGTTATCGCCATCGTTTGGTTATCTGTTTCTATTAAAGCTAATTACCAACAATTGCAACAAACAGAATTAGTTGTTTTTTCAGTTAAAAATAAATCTGCCTTGGCATTAAGAATTGGTAAACATTTTTATACTGACATAAAAAGCTTATCCAATAATGAATTTCAGCGATTTGTAAAACCTTATATACTTAATTATTCCAACCCAACAATTATTCCTATTAACTGTGATGCTTTAAAAGTGAATGAAACGGCTATTTTACATACCCATAAACTATCAGCTCTCACAGATGATTACGATGCTAAATATATCATCGTAAGTGACAATAAAGATATTCAATGGAATAGTTTACATAAAACAAAACCAATTGTTATTGCGGATTGTAGTAACAATTATAACTTTGTGAAACAATTGAAAAAACGTTGCGCTAAAGAAGGGTTAGTATTTTACTCGGTTAAAGACAAAGGCGCTTTTATTATTAAATTATAAATAAGTATGAAACTACGCATAGGTGATAAAGTAAGATTTTTAAATGAAGTAGGCGAGGGCGTTATTACACGATTTAAAGATAAGGACACGGTTTTTGTTGAAATGAACGATGGCTTCGAGATTCCTTATTTAACAAAGCATTTGGTCCCTATTCATACGGAACTCATTTTAAATCCAGAGGTGGAAAATATGGAAATGGAATTAGAAACTATTTTATCCGATTCTATTTATTTCATTATCGAAACTGATCATGAATTACCAATGTTGGTAACAGATTATAAATTTTATTTATTTAACTCGTCTTCTTATAATGCCGCTTTCACGTATTCGGTAAAAGATGAGGCTCATTTCCAAACCCTTAAACATGGGGAACTTGGCCCATATCAAAAAATATTTTTAAAACAAGTGAAGAAAAATTTCTTTACCGAATACGCCTACCATAAAATAGAATGTTTGTTCTTTAAAAATATGCATTACAAATCCCAGTTACCTTTAGCGGAAATCTTGTTTATTAATGACCGCATTATTTCTCAGTCGTCCTTAATTAAGCATGATGAATTTAAGTTCCCTGTCTATGCATATATTTTAAAAGAAGATTTTTTAGAGGCTCAAGTCTTTGAACAAAGGCTGAATGCAGAAGATGTGACGCGTTTAAAATCTATTAAAGAATTTAAACAACCCATTAAAAAATCAATAGCCAAACAACAGTTAAAAGATCTTACTAAAGAAGTTGATCTACATATTGAAGAATTAGTTGATTCGCATAAAAACCTAACAAACTCACAAATACTAGCGATTCAGCTCGAGCGTTTTGAAAAAGAAATTGATTTTTGTTTAGAAAACGGATTTAAGAAACTGATAGTAATACACGGTGTTGGCAATGGCAAACTAAAAAGTGAAATTATTGAAATTCTTAAAACCATTGATGATATTAGCTTCTACGATGCTTCTTATAAAAATTATGGTTACGGAGCAACCGAAATTATGATTTATTAATTAAACAAATTATTCAGTCAAATTCAGTATATCAAATACTAAATCTCTCTCATAGCCTTTTGAGATAGCAAAAGTAGCTAATTTGAATTTTAATTTAATCGGATTTTTTTCTGTAATAAGTCTTTTTTTAGTCGCAATTACTTTGGTTAACATAGCGATGTATTCTTCTTCATCAATTTGTTGAAGTGCTTTTTTTAAGCAATAATCGCTCACGCGTTTTTGTTTCAGTTCTTGTTTAATTTTAATTCGTCCCCATTTTTTAATATTAAATTTTCCTTTAGCGAATTGCATAGCAAAACGTTCTTCATTAATAAAATTATCTTCAATCAGCTTTACGATAATGTTTTCAACAGCTTCAGGCCATAAGCCTAATTCATATAATTTATTGCGAGTATCTTGTTGGCAGCGCTCTTGATAAGCACACCAGCTTTGCATTTTAATTAATGCTAAGTGAGGATCTGTTATTTTGATGGGTTGTTTTTTTTCGAACACATACAAAAGTAAGGTTATTTTATTTGCGGTTTGTTATACCAAAAATATTTAACACCTAATCTATTTATAAACCACATAGTCACATAGGAAACATTGGTTATAAACACCTATTCTATGCGTACTATGTATCTATCTGGTTTTGGCTACTTATTTATTATAACTGGTATTACTTAGTACTTGTAATAATACGAAGTGCCAACTAAGAAATTGAAATTTTCTTACCGACACTACCTGTGTTTTTGATTATATTTGAATACTTATATGCTACAACTACCCAATCAATTCATACAATCTATTTCGTGCTGCAAGGGCTTTGAGGAAGACGCTTTTATAGACGCTCATCAAACACCATCACCTACTAGCATTAGGATTAATCCATTTAAGCCGACTACATTAAATTTTCAGTTGAATAGACAGGTGTTGTGGAATGATAAGGGATTTTATTTAGAAGAACGACCTAATTTTACACACGATATATTATTTCAAGCGGGCTGTTACTATGCACAAGAGGCTGGTTCCATGTTTATAGAATATGCTTTAAAATCAGTAGTAGACTTTAATGAAGCATTAATAACGCTTGATTTATGCGCTTCTCCTGGAGGCAAAAGTACCTTGTTAAATTCGTTGTTAAATGATCAAAGCGTATTAGTTGCCAATGAAGTTGCCAAACAGCGGGCAGATGTATTGTGTCAAAATATAACTAAGTGGGGAACGAGTAACGTAGTTGTTACAAATAATGATCCTGCGGCATTTGCTGATATGGAGCAGGTATTTGATGTAATATTAGTGGATGCTCCTTGCAGTGGGTCTGGTTTATTTAGAAAACAACACGATGCCGTTGATGAATGGAGTTTAGATAATGTAAATTTATGTTCTTCCCGACAAAAACGAATTTTAGCAGATATCATAGGAAGTTTAAAAGATAATGGTGTATTAGTATATAGTACCTGCTCCTATTCTGAACAAGAAAATGAAGAGATCGCGGATTGGTTAGTGGCAGAATTTAATTTAGAAAGTGTGTCAATCGCTATGCCTTCAGAATGGGGGATAGTTGAAACTATAAGCAAAATCAATCAATCCAGAGGTTATCGGTTTTATCCTCATAAAACAGAATCAGAAGGGTTTTTTTGTAGTGTATTTAAAAAGAAAACTATAAACGAGTTTAATAGATCTTCAAAAAAAATAAAACACGAAACATTTACACCGATTAAACCTAAAGAAAAAGAATTATTTTCTGTATGGTTAGATAATATAAACGAAAGTGAGATTATTAAATTTAAAGATGATTATTTATTGACTAATACGCTGACGTTAGAATTCATTAATCGTTATCCAAAATTATATTTAAAAAAAGTAGGAACTACGATTGGTAGTTTAATTAAGGATGAATTGATACCGCATCATGATTTAGCATTGAGCATTCATTTATCCAAGCATGTACAAACCATCGTCTGTGAAGACGCAGAAGCGTTAATTTTTTTTAAAAAGAATTTACAACGGGTTGATGGCTCTAAAGGCTGGAATTTAATGACTTTTAAAGGGTTTGGTTTAGGTTGGATTAAGCATTTAGGAAATAGAATTAATAATTATTTGCCAAACGAATTCAGAATTCTTAAATAGAATTTTATAAATTCGCGTAAAATTAAAATACAAAAATTATGTTTGGAAAAATGGGAGATATGATTGGCAAGCTCAAAGAAATGAAGCAGAAAGCCGATGAAATCAAATTAAAATTAGATGCAACCATTATTAATGTTGAAGGTGCTGGCGGTGATATTAAAATATCTATTACTGGTAATCGAGAAATTAAATCAGTATCAATTGCGGATGCATTGCAACACGGTAATAAAGAAGCATTACAGGATCAATTAATGTTGACAATCAATAAGGCTTTATTTAAAGCAAACGAAACAAATGAACAAGAGATGAAACAAGTAGCAAGCGGTATGCTACCAGGTTTAGGATAAGCTTAACGCGGATACTCAATGCGCACGTGGTAAATACTTTTACAAAAAAGGCTGCCTTTTTGGGCAGCCTCTTCTTTTGTTTTTAAACGCATTACAATACAACCACTGTTTTGGCTTGACTATAAGCACCTTTGCCAGTTTTGCTAATACTACTGTATCTAACATAAATGGTTGAAACAGGTGTTTGGTTTGCTAATGTTACCGAGGTGTTGCTGGTGTATAATACCTCTGCCCATATTACGCCATCTGAACTGCTCTCTATAATAAAGGCTTTTTCGCCAGTTTGGCGTGGCATGCGTATTTTTACTTTACCGTTACCTGTTGCCTCTAACGTTAGCTCGCTTACTCCATTAGCCCCTCCCGGTATTGCTACTTGCAAACCTGCCGATGTAATAATGCTGGCAGCATTAGCACTATTGTTATTTGCAACCATCTCTACATGCGATTTAATTAAATTAAACGCATTAACCAACATGCGCTCTTGCTCGTGCATATACGCGGTATCGGTTGGTGTGCCATTAGTGGCTGCTATAATAGCATTGTGTAAATTAGTAATTAAGCTTTGCAATATCAGGTAATTAATAGGCATATTACTAGTCAAAAAATTACCCGAACTTTGCATACTGTCTTTGATGCTTTGGGCTTTAACTACTTTATCTGATGGAGATAATTTACTTAATCCTAAGATTGCTTTTATCAATTGTATCATGATTTCTGTTTTTTTAAGGTTAAATTGATTGTTATTTTATTAATTGAACACTGATAACGCCGATTTTTTATGATTAACATGGATAAAGAAATGATGTTATTAATCTTTATCTCCCATCGAAAGGCTCAGTAAAGGTTTGCGTGTTGTGTTTTTTTATTTCCCTAAACGTATCATCATGTGTCCTCCTTTTTTACTAGGTTAGTATTAGTTTGCAAGCTCATGCGCAAGTTTGTGTGTTTGCTTTATAACGTTTATGCTTGTTTTAGTATTGCTACTTAATTTGTAAATAAATGTTAAGATGCTATCAGCTTGCAATTGCGTTTATAACGCACAACAATACGTTTAGTTACACTATAAATGTTAAGGGCTGTTAAATTCTTTTTTAACAAGCGTCTTGTTCTCACCGAGGGTTTGTTGCTTTTCGTTAGCGACTTATTGTTTTTCGCTCCCGCCAAATGTATTGTCACCGAGTGTTTGTTGCTTTTCGCTAACGACTTGTTATTTTTCGCTCCCAACAAATGTATTGTCACCGAGGGTTTATTACTTTTCGCTGGCGACTTATTGTTTTTCGCTCCCGCTAAATATATTGTCACCGAGGGCTTGTTGCTTTTCGCTAGCGACTTGTTGTTTTTCGCTCCCGCCAAATGTATTGTCACCGAGGGTTTATTGCTTTTCGCTGACGACATGTTGTTTTTCGCTCCCGCCAAATGTATTGTCACCGAGTGTTTGTTGCTTTTCGCTAACGACTTGTTGTTTTTCGCTCCCAACAAGTGTATTGTCTCCGAGGGTTTGTTACTTTTCGCTGACGACTTGTTGTTTAGGAGTTTACAATTTTCGCTTCTTCTGTTTCTCTAATAACTCATTATATAATAATTTAAAGATAGAGTAGGCTTAATACCTATCCTAGCAGGCCATCTTTAAGGCTGTATTTTTGGCAATATCAAATAACAATTGTAATTTTCCGATATATAAATGTAATTATCCAAATACAATATGATAAACGTACTATATGTAGATGATGAGCTGAATAATCTGAAATCCTTTAAATCAGCTTTTAGAAGATTTTTCCATATCTATACTGCCATATCTGCAAAAGAAGCCGAGACTATCCTTTCTGAAAATGAAATTCATGTGTTGATTACCGACCAACGTATGCCGGTAAAATTAGGAACAGAACTATTAGCAGATTCAGTTAAAAAATATCCTGAACAAGCAAGAATTTTATTAACTGCTTACGCAGACATTAAGTGTTTAGAACGTATCCATCCACTATACCCCGTCTTGCATTTTAATTGGTAATAGCTTATATAATTCAGATTTCTTTGTATCAGGTAGTTTTGTAAGAGTTTCTTCTAACCAAGTATAAGGATTAATG
>JAYVDU010000325.1:0-32280 GCA_043749245.1 Bacteroidota bacterium
ATTGCCATTACCTGCAATCTCATCATCTTTTTCAGAACCTTGGTACCCATATCTACTAGCATTACTGTTGAAATTTCTACCCGGCATAGGAGCTCCAAATAAGCAATATTCTTTTGGTTGCCTCGTAGGTAAAACAGGGGCATCAAAAAATAAAAAATTATTTTTTGAATATTTAAAAGTGCTTATTTTATTGGGTATTGGCATTAATGTAAATTTACAAAAAAATAAATTTTGCTCTAAATTTATTTCAGAATTAAATTGATTTAATAAACTGTATTTCTTTGGGAGAAAGAAATAAAACATTTATAAAATTAAACGTATTCTAATAGTTGTTTAATAGTTAGTGGTTTATCAATATATTTAATGTTTTTTTCATTCGCTATTTCTATATCATCAGGGCTAAAGAAAGCCGAAAGCAATATTATTTTACCATGTTTATTTTGCAATTCTAATTCTTTGAATTTATCAATAAACTCAAAGCCATTCATCATCTGCATATTATTTCCAACTAAGATAAATTGAAAGTTTATTGAAGTTTCATAAAGAAAAGTTAAGGCTTCATTTACCTTTTTAAAAGTGCATATATCCGATACTCCATAATATTCAAGCAATTTATGATTAATAAAATTATCAATCTCACAATTGTCGATGAGTATAACAGATTTAATTTTAGACATTCAATTTGATTAATCGGTTAGTGTATCATCATAAATACTCTTTGCATTAAATTGTTTGCTATACTTAATAATATCCAAGACAAGTTCATTTCCCCAATATTCAAAGGCTAATTCCTGATAGCATTGTTCAGAACACTCAATGATAAATTGATGCCCCATAATCTTATCATTTAGATATAGTTTGGCACAAACCGCCATTAATCCACCTTTACTTATAAGGTCTTTTAAAATGTTTATTCTTTGTTCTGCTTCCATTTTTTGAATTAAAAAGGAGTATTAATTTATACTACAAATATATCATTTCATGTCTAATATGACATGATTAAAAGTTAAAAAAATGTCAGATTTGACTTGTGGCATTAAAACCAAAAATATCAGATTTACAGCAAATAGGTATTAATATCAGGCGTATTAGAACTGAAAAGGGCATTTCACGAGCGCAATTAGCTTATGAGATTGGTACATCTGAAAAACATTTGAGCCGAGTAGAGCTAGGAGAGGTAAATAGTGGAATACTTACTTATCTGAAAATAATCCGAATTTTAAATATTACCCTAGCGGAATTATCTTATAAAGTAAAAATTTAAACTTAATTTCTTACTTCAAAATTTGCTATAATTTATAGTAATGAATTGCTATAAAACGTAACAATTTGAAAATCACACTTATATTATTTTTCCACTATGGTAAAAGTGATAATAGAGCTTCCTACATTTATATTGTAAAAAGAACAATTAAATGCAACAAAAAATCATTACATAGATATAATTTAAACTAATAACTAAAAAATAATTTAACTGTAAATCAATTAGTTATATAGTTTAATTAAACTTTTAATGTAATTTATTACGCAATATTACAAAACATTCATTTATATTTGTCGAGTAGAATTTTAACTAAGAAATTGAAAAATGCCAGTAACAGAAAAAATAAATCCAACTATGATAACCATTGCGAGAGAATCTCGTGGGTTAGTACACTTGGATATAGCAGAGGAATTAGATGTTACCAAGCCTAGCGCATGGCGTTTAGAAAATGAAACATCTAATATTAGCAAAGAAGTCGTAGAGAAATTATCAAACTTGTTACATTATCCTGAAACGTTCTTTTATCAAAAAGGAGAAGTGCTACCACTTGCATTAAGTTATCGTAAGCGTAGTAATGTAGCGAGTAAAATTATGACACAGATTGAAGCGAATATAAATATAGCCCGATTAAATATAGAAACGCTGGCAAGCGTATTGAGAGTTGGCGAAATAAAACTTCCTGTATTAGACGTTCTAAAATATGGTACGCCACAAGAGTGCGCTAAACAATTACGCAAACTATGGAAAATGGAAAAAGGAGCAATCGAAAATTTAAGCGACATAATTGAGGCACATAAAATCATACTGTTAAACTTAGATTTTAAAACGGAGCGTGTAGATGGTCGATGTATTTTATTAAATGATGCACACCCAATCATTATTACGAATAAAAATTTATTAGGCGATAGGCAACGATTTACTTTAGCCTATCAGCTAGGACATTTAGTAATGCACCTTTATACCGAACCTAAACACGATAGAGACCTATCACATGAAGCCAATGTATTTGCAGCAGAGTTATTGATGCCTGAGAAAGATATTTACAAAGACTTACAAGATTTAAGTTTACCAAAATTAGGCGATTTAAAACGCAAGTGGAAAGTATCAATGCAATCATTAATGTATCGAGCATCTGATTTGGATTTAATAACAGATAATCAAAAACGTTATTTAACGCAACAGTTCAATCAACAAAAAATCAGACGCAGAGAACCAAAAGAGTTAGATATAAAAATTGAGCCGTATAAATTAGTACGTGATTTAATGACCCAATATCGTACAAAACAAAAACTAAGTGTTGCAAAAATGGCTGCTTTCTTTCATTTAGAAACAGAAGATTTTTTGAATAGATATAATGATTAAAAAATAATAGGAGATTAATGTATAGAAAAAAAAGGAGGACAGATGAAGACAAACGTAGTTAAGATTGCTATTAAGCCTTACACGAACAAAGAATTAGCAAAAATATTTAATGCTAGTGAAAGCACTTTTAGAAGAGAGATGGCGAAAATCCGCCATCACTTAACACCACGTAACGGACACCGTTGGAATGTAAATCAAGTGGAGCATATTATGTCGTTACTTGGCAGACCATTTGAAGTTATAGAAGAAGCAAAATAATTTTTTATTACATATAATTTTAAGAATGCCAGTCTGAAATAAGCTGGCAATTTTTATTTGGTTAATTTTAACTCTCAAATAATAGGTATGGATTTAAGAAAAGAAATAAGAGAAATTAGTGTATGCCCTAATTCAAAAGAAGATAATGACTATTTAAAACTGGGTAGAGATATAAAGTCATCTGAAACTATATTTAAATTACATAATAAAATATTTAATGAGTTTATACGAATCAATCTCAACGAACAACAATTTAAAATAGAAATTATTAATTGTGAATTTAAGAATGGGCTCAGTATTAGTTGGGCAAGTACTACAACGCCTCATGATTATTGTTTTTCAATATATCATAGTGAAATAAAAGATGGACTAACCCTTGCATCGTTTGAACTTACAAAGACTGTACAAATTGATTTTACAGAAATCGGAAAACTATTGTTTATAGGAAAAAGTGAAAGTATTAGTTTATATGGTTGTGAAATTTATCAGCTATTTATGAAGGATGAACAATGCGAAAAACTTTTAATTGAAAAAACAAAAATACGACATTACGCATTGAAAAAAATTGACATTAAAGAAGTTGATATAGATACCAAAGAGCTGGCAATTAAAGACTATAATAGATTTATTTCACAGGAAGAACAAACAGTCGCAGATGTATCTGAAATCTACCACAGGCTTGTTTTACGGATTCCAAAGAGTATTGGCGAAACTAGAAAAATAAACTATGAAATAGCAAAAGCCACATCATCCAAATACCTCATTTTATTTGGCTATTTCTTTAATCCATTGTACGTCTTTTATTGGATGTTAGTTATCATTGCTGTATTCTCACTACTTTACTGTTTTTTATTAAATCAAACTATTGAGAACTCAATCTACTCTTCTATATACACATTCCTTACCATAGGCTTTAGTGATATAGCTGATAATAGCCATGTACTTGTAAAAAGTATTCTCGTTTTTTTAGAGGGATTTTTGGGCATAACGTATTGTGCCGTCTTTTTAACCTCGATAATAAACAGTAGTAAAAAGTAAATTTTATTATTTCAATACTTAGCAAAGCCGATTGTAACCCAATCGGCTTTTTTTATGCCAAAAATTCATTTGTATTTGTATAAATACGCTAAAAGTTACATAATAATTTTCTGGTCAAAAGCAGTCAATTCCAGTCATAAGCGGTCAATAACTGCATGGTTGTTAAGATTCCAGTCAAATCCAGTCAGCACCATTTTTTGTTGTCGTTACTTTGTCTCGTTAAATCACAACAATGAAATAAAAAAAGTATCAACTATAAAAAACAAAGAAAATGAGCGCATTAAAACAATTAAAAAGAAGCCTTGTAGGAAAAAGATGTTTGTATTGTCAAGCAGAATTTACACTAACACGCAGCGATAAAAAGTATTGTTCAAATTCATGCAAAGCAAAAACACATGAATTAAAAAAACTAAAAACGCAATCAGAATTAAGCACTACAAAAAACAAATTGCAACAAGAAGAATTTAAACTACGTGTCATCAAAGGAGGTTTATATCCAAACACGAAAAAAGACTTAGCAATTGAAAACTTATGGTTGGTATGCAAAGCAGCGTTTTGGAATACTCAACTGTTTACAGAAGAACAAGAGCAAGAATTTAAAACCTTAGTAGCAGAACACTTTAATGGAAGCAGAAACACCGATAAAACCTTTAAGCAATTAGTCGAACGAGTGTGTTTAGCAAAGCGTTATATCACTCGTAAAAAAGGACGTTACATCTCTAAACCGATAGATTGGTTAAACATCAATTATAAAAATGGATTAGCCAATACAGAAAGCTGGTACAAGACGGTAGAAGAACAGCGATTAACTGTACCGCATTACAACGAAGGCTTAACAGTATTCGCAAACGCCATTCACAATTACGCAGAACATAGAAACATTATTACGATGCTGGAATACCGCAAAGAGTTGATTCGCTTGAAGCAGCACGACTTATTGCAGATGTATATGAACAGTATTATGCACATACAGTATTTCAATTTCTAAAAAATAAATCAACTAAAAAATATAAACCATAAAAAAATAACATCATGATTCAAACAGCCAAAGTCATTACAATGGAAAAACCATTTGACATTAAACCTTACAGTAAAAAAGAATTGTACGAACGCATCGGCGTATCGAAATACATTTTCAATCGCTGGATTAAAGCCATAGAACCACAATTAGGCAAACCGATTGCAGGCGTGTTTAGCACAAGACAAGTATTATTAATTGTAGAAACATACGGAGTACCCTGTCAAGTGGTTAATCAAGCAGCCTAAGAACGTAAACAATTTTCTGTACAGGTAAAACGATTATCACGAACGTCAAAAATGCAGTCCGCATCTCAAACCCCTTGCTAATCTTTGTACTCACAAAACAACAATAACTAAAAAAGGAGGAAAAATGAAAACAACAGAAGCAGTTAGCGATAGCACCTCGCACACATTTTTAACAGGAGCGATACTATTTGCAAACATGGATTATTCGGGATTAACAGATTACGCAGTTAAAGCCATCATCGGCGGTGCAATATGGATGACGTTTAAACTAGCTGGAGATTATTTATCAACTAAAATTAAAAATAAGAAACAGAATTAAGACACAACATTTTAAACTCAAGATTAAAGACACACGATTAAAGACAACAACAAGAAAACAACATGGCTAACTGGAAAAAAATAGGAATTATATCAGGCATCGGAGCTGGTGTAGTTGGCGCAGTAACCTACGTCAGTAGATTGAGCAAAGCCAGTGATAATTTAGAAACAGTTGTAAAAGCAAATGTACACTCTATCAAGTTAGAGGGGATAACTATACGGATAGATGTGCAAATTAAAAACCCAAGTTCAGTCGGCTTTAAAATTAAATATCCTTTTGTGAAAGCCTTGTATAAAGATTCAGTTATTGGAACATCACAAGTGATTGATAAAACCATCAACATACCAAAGAATGGAGAGGTTAATATACAGGGCATTATGATAACGATACCATACACAGGTTTATTTTCAGTAGGAGCAGGATTATTAAAAGCACTCAGCCAAAATGAAGCAGCCATTATTACTGTAAAAACAATAAGCAATGTTGACTTAGGCTGGAAAAAACTGGCTTACGAAAAATCAAATGACATCACACTAAAATCAAAAGCATAATGGAATCAACAACAGTTATAAAATTACAAAGCCTAGAACCCTACCGTCATTTATTTCCAAAAGCATTGGCAATAGATACCACTATCAAAAAAGGAGCTGGTGTAAGTGATACCGTTGCATTTATTCCGATGGTAGTAGAGAAAACAAGATGGCAAGTAGAGCAATTTGTCAATCAGGAATTAAGAGGCTTATCCATGTATGATGCCTGTGAGAAGCTATGGTATTTTGTAAAACAACACATCGCTTATAAAAAAGACGAACGAGGAAAAGAACAAGTAAGAAGCCCACGCCGATTGATACACGATGCAATGGGAGATTGCGATTGCTTTACAACCTTTATTGATACGTGTTTAAGCGTGTTACAAATTCCAACGATTAACCGTATCACCAAGTACAAAGAAAATTTCTTTCAACACATCTATCCGATAGTACCTATAGGGAAAGGAGCATACATCACGATGGATTGCGTAGTAGATAGTTTTAATTATGAAGAACCATACACAGAAAAAAAAGACTACAACATGGATTTACAATATTTAGATGGAATTGACGACGAAAAACTAAGCGGAAATGTGGACGCACAGGACTTGTTTGGTTGGAATGACGAGATAGGCGATTTAGGGAAACGCCGTAGACGTCAAAATATGTCGGAAATGCCCGAAGAAAATCAGGGCGGACAAACAAAAAGAAAAGGTTTTCAAAAATTTAAAAACGTCGGTAAACGAGTGTTGAATGTAGCGAATAAAGCCAATCTTGGAGCAGCTTTATTACGAGCAGGCATACTTGCCTCTATGAAACTTAACATTATGAAAGTTCCTCAGCGTTTGAAATGGGCTTATTTACCCGAAGCGGAAGCCAGACAAAAAGGAGCAGACATGGCGAAGTTTGGTAAATTAAAAAAGGTGTTGTATAAAATAGAGCAAATATTTTATACAGCAGGAGGTAATCCAAGAAACTTAAAAAAATCTATCCTAACAGGCAGAGGCAATCGACACAAGGAAGTGGCATTAGGATTTGTTGATGATTATGATACTGATATGTCAGGTATTGATGAAAACTCCAACTTATCAACCCTGTTAGGAACAAGTATCTACCATGATGAATTTGTAAATGGCTTAGAAGGAACAGAAGAATTAGGTTCAGCAGTTGCCACAGGAGCAGCCATTACAGCAGCTACATCCATTATGACTGTCATTGCAGGTCTTTTAAAATCCATCGGTAATTTATTCCCGAATAAAAAAGCCAATAATGATTTTAAAGAAGACAAACACGCAGACGACAGTAATGGCAATAACTCCAGCGAAAACAAATCCAGTAACGACAACACATCATCAAACAATTCTACGAATGAAAACACGAACAACAGTAGAAGTGAAAGTGATACACAGATGAGACGTTCCAGTCAAAACAATTCCAGCGATGGAACGAGTGAAGCCTCTCCACCAGCCACTAACGCCAGTACAAATACAGAGGCAAGTACGAATGGAAACGAAAACGCTAATGCTAAAGAAGCAAACGCCAAAGATGCCGACACGACCACCGATACACCCAAAAAAGGATTAAAAGAATTTTGGGAAAATAATAAGAAGTGGATAAAGCCAGTAGGCATTGGTGTAACAACGTTATCCGTATTGTATTTAGGCTTTAAGGCATGGAGAAAAAAACAAGCGGAGAAAACAGGCGGAGTTAAAACACCACAAGCAGCCTTAAATGGTGTAGGTAGAAAAAAGAAAACCAAAAAGGGAAGAGCAAAGCCAAGTCATAGAAAAGACATCAAGGCTTTAATGTAACAGGGAAAAAAATTAACCCTTTAAAAACAAGAACCATGAATAAGAAGAAAAAGAAAAAAACGAAATCAAAAACCAGCGAAAAAATTTCGCACATCAAAGCAATCACACACCGTTTAGAAACCAAAGGCAGCATCAAAAATACCCTGCTTGAAACTGCTAAAGATTTTATTGTTGGTGGGATTGGTGGAGGATTGGCAGGCTCAGCCATCGGTAAACCATCTTTATTTGCGGGTATCGGTACATCATTGATTGGACATTACACCCAAATACCAATCATTACAAATTTTGGATTAGGTATGATGGCATCGGGAAGCTATCAGATCGGTTCGGATATGTTATCGGGAGTTGATGGTATGAAAGAAAGAGTTAAATCTTTTGGAGAAAGCCTGACACAACGTTTGTACCTCGATAAACTCATCAAGAAAAAAACAAGTACAGGCGAAACAACAAACGGTATGGGAAGCGTTCAGTATTTTAAATACCCCAATAGCGAGAACCAAGAACTCGATATGGGTTCGCTGGACACTATCGAACAAGAGTTGGCTCGATTAGGAGAAAACTATGAACGTAAACAAATGTCAGGCATGAATGATGACATGGCTGGCGTAGTGGATGAAAAAATCTATTAATCATCAAAAGTAACGAGGGCTTATAGCCGTACCGTTCCTAATTAAACTTATTGCAGTTAAGCAAATCCCTAGTGATGAAAATTAGCGGAACAGGAAAGCTATGCCCTTTTTAAAACAAAAAAAGAAAAAAAAAGAAAAAGTTAAACCAAAAAAACAGAAAATTATGCTAGACATTTTAGAAGGAGTAGAAGAATACAACAACGTAGGTGCATTATTAGGCATCGAGGGATTGGAAGGTAACGATGAGTTATTAGGCGCATTACGCCGAATGAATCCGATTAAACGCTTGAGAGCATTAAGTAAATTATCCAGTACAGGAGCGGTAAGCAGAGGTTCTCGTGCAGAAATGGAAAAACATTTTGGCGAGTTACCAGCACACATCAAAGAAGGTTTAGGCAAAGGTGATTTGCGTTTAGCAGACACAGTCATATACAGCATCAAACCTGTAAGTTCTAAAACTATCAAAATGTTTGAGACACAAGATGACAAAGAAATCGGTTTGCGTAATGTGTCGAATGCTAAGTTACCAAAGAACCAAGCCTTCTTAGTAAGCGGTATTATTTTATTAGCTGGTGTGGCTGCGGACATGACCAAAGATAAAGTAATGGCAACACGCTTTGGGGCTTTAGAAGAGTTTGCACCAGTAACTAACGGAGAGTTTTCGTTAAAGAGCAACAAAAAACAAATCGTTCCTGAGACCAGCAACAACGTGTTTAAGACAAGTAATATGCACAATGTACCATTGGGTTATTACAAGTTAGCGAACCCACGTTTAATCCACGATGACATCTTAATGGAGATGACGATTGAGTTGGGAACAATGGATGGCTTAGACCCTAAGACCCATTTGTTTGTAGGCTTACATGGAACGATTACTACTCCATAGTCGGTAACAAACCATCAAAAAAAAGTCCGCTGTAACAAGCAGCGGACTTTTAAAACCTAACAATTAAAATGAAAAAATCATGTTAAAGGTAGTCAAAAAAAGATACGATATACAAATAGTCGCTGCAAATGGGAGCGTGAGTAAATCGTTTGAGTTGGATAAGAACATCAAAAAAATAAATGGTGTATTGGTTACTTCCGATAAAGATGATTTACTGTATTACAGAGGAACGCAAAAAATAGAAATCAATAACCAAGAGTTCTTCCCTGATAACTACGAAAGTAAATTATTAATGTCAGGTATAAACGTTGCCCCCAGCCTACGCTACTATCCAATCAATACGGAGAATATCGGTAACGGCATTGTAAAATTAACCTATGCGGATAGTGATGATGGTAGAACTGCTTTTGTGCCTTACCGAGTGTCTTTATATGTGGATTGCGAAATGGAGGATGAGTTATGATGCAAGAGCAAGTAATTATAACGCCTGTAAAGATTAGTAAGGCAGGGCAAGTCAAGCATTTTCAAATCAAATTGCCAAGCAATGCTAAACACATTATTGGTATTGAACTCGGAGGAAAATTTTTATCTCAATCAAAAGTAAACATAGCACCAGCAGAAATGACGGCATCCGTTCCAAAAGAAATAATTGTACCTGTTCCGACGGCAGAACAAATAGCGGTATCTATTCCAAAAGAAATACTAACCGTAAAAGTTCCAATAGTAGAGCAAATTGGCATACCACAAGAAACAAGAGGAGGCGCATTTAAACGTAACACTTTAATTGGCGAACTAAAATTACAAAGTTGTGAGGAAGCTAATATTTTTTACGCTGGACAATTACAATTGGATAACAATATTGGTTACGGTGATTTTTCTCAAACCCGATTTTGGAGAGTAACACCCTTTACACACCAAACACAACAGTTTGAGGACATCGTTACCGTAGATGCTGATAGTACAATCATTCAGGGTTATTACAAAGATTACTTAGGAGCGCAAAGCAAACTAGATGTGAACTATCAAGTGAGTGTATATGTGTGGTATAGGAAGTAAGGTACTTGATTTAAGATGTAAGACAAAAGATTAAACAATTAAACAAATAAAAAATGAACACCGCATTAGCCTTAGAATATATCCCACGCCGAATGAAAGAACTCGGTTATGGCTCAAATTACTATCTAAAGATTAAACACCTTGTTTTACAGGCGAATGAAGTAGTTGAACTCGATGCTTATAACCAACTCTTTATACTGATAGAGGAAATAATTGATGCGAGTGTACAGTCCGATTTTGGTTTGTTTGATATAGCCGAAGATAAAATAAATGAGCAAATCTATGAACATCAGGGAGCGATTACCATTACCAATTATGCTACACACATCAATCACGTTCGCTTTATACAAGTCATTCCAAAACACAAAGCAACAAGCAATTTGCAATCAGCAAACAACAACAATTAAAAACGAATAACTAAACAATTAAAACTAAAAATTATGCCCATACAATTTGACAATTTCGACCAAAACAAAATCGACCGATTAAAAAATCATTTAAGCACTATGGCAGAAAAAAACAAAGCCAAGTTCTTTGAGATTTTTGTCGATACTTTAAAAGCAGTTCCAAAGACCGATGAAATCAGCGACTTTGATGCCTATGAAGATTACATCAATGTAGATACCGAGCAAATTAAAATCATCATCTACAACACCGCTTTATCGCCACGTAACGACCAATACGTTTTTATTCTAAAAGCAAAGAGCCGAGAAGATGCCTTGAACATGGGTTTAAATGGCACGCCTATTCAAAAGTTTTCTAAGAACAGCATTAGCCAATGGAGAGAAAATAAAGTTCAAAAATCAGAACAGGAAATTGAAATCCAAAACTTAAAACGTGAAAATGCTCGATTAGAAAAAGAACTCGAAGAAAAAGACGAGTGTATCGAAGCCTTAGAAAAGTTAGTAGAGAAAACTAAAAAAGGAAATAATTTCTTTAACGGTTATCATATCGGCGACATTCTAGGCGTGGCAGTTGAGGGCATAGTAACTCGCAACAAAGGCAAACTAGCAAACATTCCTCTTCTATCAGGACTAGCAGGATTAACTAAGCGTGAAGAGCCAAACGCTAACGAGAAAAAAGAAGCTGATGCAGAAGTGAGTTTTCAAAAAATGGATGAGCAAAATTCTACCTCTCAATTAAATGCAGAAGAAGTAGGACAACTCAAACTAATGAAAGAAATCCAAAGTCGATTTAAAGAAAATGAATTTGGCTTAATCATGGACATCATTGATGCTTGTTCTTTAAATAAAGAATTTATTAATGAAATCTTAATCTTTTTAGCGGAGCTATCACAAGAAGAAAACGAAGAGGAGGAAGAAAAATAAAATTTAAGAATTCAGATTTAATAAAACAGTTAAACAAAAAACATCATGCAAAAATTTAATTACAAAATGGAAATCGCTGCTAAGAATGAGAGCGAAGCCATTACCAAAATGAAAGCCTTGACGGTATTAGCCTCAAAACTAAACGCCAATGAATTGGACAAACTAGCTGACATTATAAAAAACGACCCGATTAAAACAGCAATGGCAAAATCAGCACTAGGCGTTTAAACCAACCAACATGAGCAATATAACCCATAGAAAACATACTGACATTGATGCTATTGTCGCCGAAAGGAGACAGAGCAGCAATGAAGGGATGAGCCTGAAAACAAAAATAGGTTTGTCATTACTATCAGCAGCAGGGCTGGGAGGTTTGATATGGTGGGGAAATCGTTTCATTAAAAACAAAGTAGCAGACAAAGCACATTCTAAAAGTTTTGAAGATGGCACTCCCGAAACCATTGCCAAACAAATTAAAATGGCTTTTGAAAATGATGGTTACTGGGGAACTGATACAGAAAAGCTAAGAAAGGCACTAACAGACATCAAGAGCAAACAACAATTAAAATTAGTGTTTGATGCTTACAAAAGAGAGTACCACAGCAATATGTATCAGGACATGAGTGATGAATTGCAATCGAGCGAATATGATGAGATGTTACAAATCATGGCTTCCAAACCTGTAAAAACTGGACAAGCACCTACCAGCAATCAATATACCGCTTGGGCAAAACGCTTAAAAGCAGCCTTTGATAAAACGTATGGCTTTATTCCCGGTACAGATGAACAAGCAATTAAAGCGGTGTTTAATGAAATCCCTACACAAGCAGCATTTATACAAGTGGGAGTAGCTTATCAAAAAGAGTATGGAGACACTTTAACCAACGCTTTAAAAAGTGAATTAGAATACTGGGAATATCCCGCATACATGGCACTCATTACCTCAAAACGTAAAGAATAACGTCATTATACAAAATAAAACGACCATTAAAACAGAAAAAATGAACACGCAATCGAACGACACCACTAAAACAAACAATACAAAAAACGGCGCTGAAAAAAAGAATAGCGGTGCAAATTGGTTATTGGTTGGGTTAGGCGTAGCAGCAACAGGAACGTTAGCATACTTTGGTCATCAGCATTGGAGTAAGAACAAAAAAAATAAAAACGAAACCTTACCTGACACAACCGATACGAAAGAAGAAGCCACACAACAAGATAATGTGCCACCAGCACCAAAACACCAAGCACCAGCAGGGCAGATAGCAAAAGATAATTATCCATTAGTAAAAGGAAGTAAAGGTGCAAATGTAAAAGCCTTTCAGGAAGCCTTAATTGCGAAGTATGGCAAAGCTATTTTACCTAAGTATGGAGCAGATGGCGATTTTGGTTCAGAAATGTTAGCTGCTTTAAAAAAATTAGGTTTAGGCGAAAGCATTACAGAAACTACTTACAACGTGTATGTTAAAGGAGCTAGTCCCGACCATCTCACAGTAGCAAAAGATTTGTATGATGCAGCCGTTACCAAAAATTTTAATAAAGCCATTGTCTTACTTAAAACATTACGCAACACAGATGACTACAAAACAGTAAGCGACACCTTTGTTAATTACCGTATCGGCAACGTTCGTCAAACACTTGTCAATGGAATGCTCAATTCTTTTTCAGATGCTAAACAAAAAGATGCCATTCGTTTAGTCTTCTCTAACATGGGATTAAAGTATGACGGCAACAAATGGTCGTTGAGTGGACTAGATTATACCAATACGCTCATCACTATTCAAGACACACAAGTTTGGAAAAACCCGAAAGCCTATGTTGATGTTCCAAAGAACATGGTGCTAGGTCGCTTTATCACTACTCGTGGAGAATACAGCCTGTTTAAAAACGAACACCACTATTTTTTAGTAAAGACCGAACACGTCAAACAAATGCAAGATTAAGGATACAAGAATCAGGATTAAAGGAAAACAAAAAAAAGTAATCAAAAAATAAAATCAATTAAAAACAATCGTATGACAAAAAGAAATATAAAATACATCGTGGTGCATTGCACAGCCACACCACAAAACACCACCATTGAAAGCATTAAACGCTATTGGAAAGAACAACGAGGCTGGGGAGATACAGCAGGGTATCATTACATCATAGAAGCCGATGGCGAAGTAACCCAACTATTACCCGAAGAAAAAAACAGTAACGGTGTCTATATGCACAATAGCGAATGTATCAACATGGCTTATATCGGAGGTGTCGATAAAGAAGGTAAACCAAAAGATACACGTACACCAAGACAACAAAATGCCATGTTCGATTTAATCGTAACGCTAACTGAAAAATACAAGGGAGCAAAAGTATTAGGGCATCGTGATTTTCCGAATGTACACAAAGCCTGTCCGAGTTTTGATGTTAAAACGTGGTTAGCCAATTACACACCTGATATAAACCACAGCATTTAAAAAGTAAAAGCAACTAATCAAATGAGCAAAGAAGTAGAGGGATTTATTAAACGAAATGCAGCCGATGTTAT
Organism: Bacteroidota bacterium; assembly: GCA_043749245.1. Lineage (GTDB taxonomy): Bacteria > Bacteroidota > Bacteroidia > B-17B0 > Aurantibacillaceae > UBA4416. The sequence continues at coordinate 14,278 of JAYVDU010000325.1, forward strand.
GCGTAGCGTGCAAAAAACAAGCCTCTTCCCTTCTGTAAAAATGGCTCAAATGATTATTGAAAGTAGCGGTAAAGATGAAAACGGAAAATTTGGAATTGGTAAAGGGTTAGCAGTAAGAAAGGCAACTAATTATTTTGGCATCAAAGCAGATAGAAGATGGGCTGGAAAAAAAGTTGCCTTATCTACGCCTAGAGATGGAAAGCCTATCAGTTACTTCAGAGTATATGCCACACCACTAGATAGTTTAAAAGACCATACTAATTTTTTAATAGTCAATTCAAGATATAAAGCCTTTGGTGTATTTACTTCCAAAACCCCTGAAATGCAAGCAGAAGCATTACAAAGAGCTGGTTATTCGGAAAGCCCTAATTACAGTAAAGCCCTGAGAGGATTGATGAAAGCCTACCAATTAACCGAACTGGATAAGAAAAAACCACAAGATGATTTTACTATTTGGTATGTGTTAGGAAGTGCCATTGTATTAACTGCTACTGCTTTTGCCTTTAAAAATCAAATCAAAAAAACAATAAAACTCAAAAGCCGATGAACATTTTAAATTTTATTAAAGAACTCTTAAAAGATAAAACAAGCAATTACAGTATGAGAGAATGTGTGATAGCAATTTGTATGCTTTTAATCATCATTAGCTGGTTAGCACAAATACTGTTTAATGTAACCACACCTGAGTATATGTTTTATTCTATTGTGAGTTTAATAGCCGCTGGATGCTTCGGATATAGCATCGAAAAACCCAAGTCAAATCAATAATTAAAAAAACACTTAAAACAAAAAACAAATTTATGAGAAACGTTACTAGAAATTTCAGCATCGCATTCGGTTTATTCGCCCTAGTATTTATGATAGGAACTTGCCATGTAAACAACACACCCAAGCCTGAAAATATACCGATTGATACCAGCTTGTTTCATTCCTACAAAGAAAAAGTAAACATATTGCAATTGGAATACGAAAAACAAATTCATGCGTTATCAAACTCAAAAGATAGTTTACATCAAGTTGTAAGAGAAAATAAAAAAACTATTTCACAATTAAAATTTTACTCCAATCAATTAAGAGATAAAATTACACAGACCTTAAACAAGCCTGATAGTTGTTTAGCAAAAGATAGTTTAAAAATAAATACGCTTGATTATATCGCTATTCAGAACCAGCGGGATTCCATTTGTAACATAAATACCAACGCTTTAGAAATACTCGCCTCCAAACAAGATAGCATTATTGTTTTTCAGAATAAGGAGCAAGATAATCTAAAAGACCTAATTAAACAGAATGAATTACGAGAAAGGCATTTAACGGAGCAATTAAATACAGCCTACAAACAACAACGTAAAATCAATTTTACAAATAAATTCTGTGCGAGTGCTTTGATTTTAATGACAGGATTCGCCAGTGCCTTATTAATTAACCAAACATTAAAATAGAAAGGAGAAACAAACATGAAAGAAAAAACACTGGTATCAACATTTACACTCTTAGGTTCTTTAGCTTCTTATTATTACGGTAAAACACATGAGAAAGATGTTGTGCCTTATGTGATGATAGGAGGCTTTATAGGAGCTTGGGTCGGCGAAATAATCGCTAAAACAGTCATCAAAGATAAAGATGACGACAATAATAAACCAACAACTAACCATTAAAAACAAAACAAGTATGGCAACACAAATAATTAATAACGGAGCAAGTATCAAAATTACAGATGGAACGCAAGTGCGTAACATTATGAAAAGTCAAATCATAGAAATTGTGGTTGTAAAAACCAACATTGTAAAAATTGATATTGGCAAGGGGGCGTTATACAATATATTTATCCCTTATGCCGATGTTACACTCCCCGTAACAGCAGATGCAGAATCGTTAAAAGAAGCAATCAATGAATTTTTAGCCATTGGTACAATGGCTGGAACGGCTACCGAAGCTAAACAAATCGTTGAGATTGATAAACTGACCGCATTAAGCACAACCGCTGATACCATAAAAAATGCGGTTAATGCGCTCGATAGTAAAATCTTTTTTGAGCCTGTGATGGTCGATGAAAGTAATCCGAATATAATTTACAAAGGCTTTGCTTCTCCAGCAGCAGATACAGGCAATCCAGTTTGGGCAATTCAACGTGTAAGTATTGCTAACGAAGTGTGTTCCTACCAATGGGCAGATGGGAACAAAAACTTCGATAAAGTATGGAAAGATAGAACCTCATTAAAGTACGCATAAGATGGGACGATTTTTAGATTTAGTAACGGGTAAATTATACTCCTTTGAAAATGTATCGGGAGCGGACATCAATAAAGGAGTGAGCGATAAATTAATCGTTACACCTAAAGCCCTTGCACAATCAGATGTATTTTGTAACACCAGCATACCGCTGGTGTTACCATCTGTATTTAAAACAAGTAGTGCCTTGTATGTTGTTAATTCAAACGTGTTGGTCATTCCGACCAATGGTTGTTTTTTTTCAAACAGAAGTACTAAAATTAAAGCACAATTATTTGCGAACACCATTGTAGATACTGGTTTAACTGGCGAATTGTGTTTAGTGGATTTATCTACTAATAGCATCGTAGCAAACTCAATCGTTCGTTTTACGAATAGTACTTATACCACCATAAACAGTAATGTATTTGTTTTAGAAGCTGGTAAGGCATACTCTATTGCTTTACGCAGAGTGTCGGGAACATTCTCCAAATATGTTTCTGTACGTGCAGCAACATTAACCTTAAAATTTTTAGCAGTATAATGGAATTGCCTTTTGATAATATAAGTGCCACATCCAGCATCCGAAAAAAAATACTCGCTCCAAATTTATTGGAGTTTGTTTTTATGATGGAAAAAGATTTACGCATGGGCTACAAGCACAACAAACGAAGTGTTGAAGCCCTCGCCTATTCATTAAAGATTGATGACAAAACAGAAATTAAAGAATTAACTGAGTTAGCTATTGTAAATATTACAAGAGAACTAGCACATGGTAAAGGAACGGTATTAGAAAAATACGAGCGTATCGTGGAGTTGTATAACAATCAAATGATTTTATCACACCGTACTTCGCAGAGTGTTCTATTACAACAATATTCTACCCCAGCCCCTATTGGTTATTTAATGGGTGTGTATTGTGGCTTACCAAATTTTGAGTTTAATGATTGGGCTTTTGAACCTTGCGCTGGGAATGGATTACTAACCATTGCTGGTAATCCGAAAAAGATTATTGTGAATGAAATTGATACGATTCGTAATAGGAATTTACAGACTCAGGGCTTTTTAGAAGTCAACCATTTAGACGCCTCACTTCCATTTAATTTAATCGGACAAAAATTTCAGGCAGTAATTACTAACCCTCCATTTGGCACATTAGATAAAGCCGTTGAATTCAACACTTTTCCTATTCGAGTATTAGACCACTTGATGGCACTAAGAGCCCTAGAAACAATGGCAGATAATGGTAAAGCAGCTATTATCATTGGTGGACATACTCGTTGGGATAAATTAGGGAGAATAGAAAAAGGAAAGAACCGCATTTTCTTTAATTATTTATACCACCATTATTTTGTAGAAGATGTGATACAAATAGATGGGCATCGTTTATACACACGTCAAGGCACAGGCTTTCCAGTACGTTTGATTTTAATTACTGGTAGAAAAGAAAAACCGAGCGAAGCAGCACCAGTAAAAAATTCAGAGAACAGTAAAGTTGTTAAATCATTTACCGAATTATTTGATAGAGTGATGAGTGTTACAGATATAGAAGAAGCACAAATAGAAAAATCAAAAACAGAAAATAAAATGTTAGATATACAGCAATTAGAAAATGAAGCGAACGAATTATTAAAATATTTTGAGGGCGATGAATTAGGAATGCCATACCGCCCCGCTTCAAATGCCTGTGTGGTATTAGATACCCAAGTACCCGATTCAATGGGATTTGAAACACACGCAGCATTAGCCAAAGTAAAAAGTGAAGTTGGTGGTAACATGGATAATTTTGTAAGACATCGTTTAGGTTATTATTCGCATACCGATTTATGTAAGGCTTTATCAGCCGAACAAATTGATGCGGTGGCTATGGCTATTTATAATATCGAGGCAAGAGGACAAGGTATGATTATAGGCGACCAAACAGGAATCGGTAAAGGTCGTATTGCAGCAGCGATGATACGTTATGCTGTCAAACAAGGCATGAAGCCGATATTCATAACCGAGAAAGCTAACTTATTTTCCGACATCTATCGTGATTTAGCAGCTATTGGTTCAGCACAATTAAAACCATTTATTATTAATGGTAGAGAACCCAAAACCGACATTAAAGATGAAGACGGTAATGTGATTTATCAGGCTCTTGCGCCCAGCGAACAGCATATCGTTTTTGAAAGCAATGCTATTCCAGCAAATTACGATTTTGTTGTTGGAACATACACACAATTTAATTCGCCTGATAAGAAACCCGAGAAACCAAACTTCTTAATGCAAATCGCACAAGGTAATTTATTGATTATGGACGAAGCACATAACTCAAGTGGTTCAAGTAACACAGGCGAATTTATGCAACGTGTGGTTAGTAGAACAAAAGGCGTGGTATTCTTATCTGCCACCTTTGCAAAACGTCCCGACAATATGCCGATATATGCCATGAAAACATCTATCAGCGAAGCGAACTTAACTCGTGATGAATTAGTAGAAGCCATTACAAAAGGTGGTGTAGCCTTACAAGAAATTTTAGCCAGTCAATTAGTAGCCGAAGGTCAAATGATACGCAGAGAACGTTCCTTTGAAGGCATAGAGGTTAATTATATTTCGTTGGATAGTTATGAAGAAAAACACAAACGTTTTTCGGATTCTGTTACACAAGTATTGCGTGATATTATTTTGTTTCAGAAAAATCACATTGATAAAAAGGTAGATGAGTTAGATGAGATTGCCGTAGCAGAGGGTAAAGAAGTGGAAATGCGTGAAGGAACTTCACAAGCTGGAGTAGATAACATTCCGTACTTCTCTAAAGTGTTTAATGTGATTAATCAAATGCTCTTTAGCATCAAGGCAGAAGCGGTTGCCGAAAGAGCCATTGAACGATTGAAAGAAGGTAAAAAGCCTGTGATTGCTTTTGCTTCGACTATGGGAAGTTTTATTGAGCAAACAGAAAATGAACAAGGTTTATTAGTTGGAGATGGGGATTTGATTGATACCAATTTTTCGGCCGTTCTAAAAAAGGGATTAGAAGGTGTGATGCGTTATACCGAAAAAGACATCAATGGTCAATCGGTATTTAAACATTTTGATTTATCGGATTTACCCGAAGAGGCTCGTATGGATTACCAACGCATTGTTACAACCATCAATACCATTAGTGCAGGCTTATCTATTAGCCCTATTGATGTGATTATTAAAAAACTCGAAAGTGCTGGGTATGTGGTTGCTGAAGTTACAGGCAGAAAGTATAGCATACAATTAAATGCCGATGGCTCAAAGGGTGTGGTTACTAGCCGTAAACGCTTAAATACGAACGATGCCTTTCGTATGTTTAATAATAATGAAGCAGATGTATTAATGATTAACCAATCAGGTAGTACAGGCGCATCGGCTCATGCTGTTCCCACTCTGAAAGTACCAAAGGAACAAGTGAAGCAACGTGTCATGATTGTATTACAAGCGGAGTTGGATATTAATACCGAAGTTCAAAAACGTGGTCGTATCAATCGTACAGGGCAAATCTTAAAACCCATTTATGATTATGTAATTTCTGCAATACCAGCAGAAAAACGTTTAATGATGATGTTACAAAAGAAATTAAAATCATTGGATGCTAATACGACCTCTAATCAAAAACAAAGTGCCAAGATTTTAGATGTTCCCGATTTTTTAAATAAGTATGGGGATAAAGTGGTAAAAGAATATTTAATGGAAAACTTAGAAGTAAACGAACTCTTAAATGACCCTTTAAATTTACAAGGTAAAGGCAGCGAGAGCGATGAGAACTTAGAAGATGCAGCGCACAAAGTATCAGGGCGTGTAGCGGTGTTATCTACTCAACAACAAGCGGAGTTTTATTCAGACATCACAGAACGTTACAATGATTATGTTGAGTATTTAAAACAAATTGGCGAGTATGATTTAGAGGTTGAAGCCCTTGACCTTAAAACAGAAACCATTGAAACCAGCATTATTAAAATGGGTAAGGGTGGCGAAACAGCTTTTGGAGAAGATAGTATTTTAGAAAAAGTAAAAGCCAATGTGCTAAAAAAACCATTCTCTAAAAGTGATTTGGAAAATTTATTAACTGAAAGTCTAAACGGTAAATATGCAGAGCAGCACAAACGAGAGTTGTTAGATGACTTTACCAATGCAATGGAACAACGATTAAGTGATGAAATAAAAGCATCGGAATCTAAATACGAAAAACTCATTAGTGAAATTCCAACCGAGAAGAAAATAATGAAGTTGGCTGGTTCAGGTGCTTATGACCATGCCATACGTGAGCGTGAAAAAGAATTAAGAGCCACACATCAATTAAATGTAACCTCCCTTCAAAAAAGCTACAAATACAAACAAGAGTATTTACAACGTATTTTAAATTTCTTTACCATCGGTAGAAAATTATCCTATCCTGTATTCACATTTGATAACGGACAGGAAACCATCATGGCGGTTAGTTTGGGAATTATGATTGATAAGAAAAAGAAAAATCCGTATGCGCCTAGTGCCATTAAAGTAAGAGTAGCTATTGCCAATAGTAGCAAGTATATTGCTATGCCTGCCAGTTATAATGAGGGTATTTCTAAAATCATTGCTGCTAGTATTGATAGTGATGACTTATCGCAAGAGCAATTATTAAACCTTTGGGAACAAGAAATTAAACAACGCACTAAGGATAGAAGTTTCCGCTATATCATTACAGGCAATTTATTACAAGCCTTTGGTTCGGAGAGTGGCAAATTAGTAAGCTATACAACAATGGAAGGGCAAACAAAAAAAGGGATTTTAATGCCCGAAGAATGGCAACCAAAAGAACAAAGCGAACGCAAAATTGATGTGCCAATTATCAAAGCCTTACCAATTTTAAAATCACTTGCTAATGGCTCAGCGTTATATGCTTCTAATGAAATTGCATTTTTTAGTACAGCGGATAAATACAGAGTGATTGTGCCATTGGCTCGTTCTCGTGGTGGCGATATTTATACCGACAGAGATTTAATGGCTTTAGTAGATAAGGGCTTATTTGAGAAGTCCTCTGATAAAATGGCAGCTTATTTACCTAAAGAGAATGTAGAAGCCTTTGCAACCATTTTACAAAGCAAGTTCGGTGTGAGCGTTTCTATTAGTCCTAATCAATTGAGTTTAGTAAAAGATGTGAGTGTGAAAATTAGCACTCGAAAAAAAATAGAACTCCCACCCGAACAAAACGACAATGAAACAGAACGCATCCGCATTTTAGAATTGGAAGCAGAAGCACTCATTTTAGAATTTGATTTTGCAGCTTAATATTTTTAACCCTTTTCAAACAATCAATTATGATAAACATAGATAATTATAAAGACCAAATAACAAGCATTGATTTTACCAAACTACCAGCGAAATTTTTAAATGGGCATCGTTTTGTTGAAAAATCAACATTAAATTATACAGATTGGAATGCTTATTACAAAAGCGATTCTATCAAACGAATTATTGATAAATATATTGAGGAGTTAAATGAAAAAGCTCAAGTAACAACTTCTATTCAAAATACCAATCATAAAATAAGTGATGTTAAAACAATTAAACATACGACCGAAAACACTTCACTACCGCACTTTAAAAAAGTAGCTGATATTGCTGAACAAAAGAATGAAGCTGATGAGGAAATGGATTTTTCTTTTGTGGAGCGCATTCCCGAGGAAATAAAATTTATCAAACGCTTCTTGTCTTTAAATGGTAAGAAAAAAACAAAAGAAGATTTGTTACGTTTTATTAATGCCTTGCATCGTTCCATCGTTGAAAAGAAAATCCGCAAGGCTTCGCCATACGCAAAACAAATAGAGTACATTCAGGAAAAGTTGGTGCTTCGTTTTAATGAGATGACTAAACCACAAACAATAGAAATCAACGAAAAAACTTTTTACGATTTTAAAAATATTGTTTCGCAAGAACGAGTAATGCCCTCTGTGATGTTGATTAAACGTTATCTAAGTTTAAATGGTAGATATAGTGTAAAAGACAAGGCGCAATTACTTTTAAATGCAATGGATAAAGCAGTTAATCTAAAGAAAATTACTAAGAGTGATAAGTATAACAAACTCTTAGATGAGATGCACGCCAATTTATTAATTTACATTAGAAGTAAAACTCAAAAGATTTTATCTATCCCTCAAGCGGAGTTAAATGGATTAAATGGTTTAGTTGGTTGTCCTTGTGGCTTATCAGGTGTTGAGGATGAAGAACAGGAATCTTTTAGTTGCTTAGAAAGAGAAAATGAGCCAGTTAAATCTAGCGTCCCTCAAGGTGTTATGTCAAGTATGGATTTTAGTAATGTGCAGTTTAAAACGCTTGGTTTTGTTGGAAAATACCGCAAATTAATCGGCGACCCAAACAAAGGGTTTTCAGCGATGGTGTATGGTAAACCTAAAATGGGTAAGTCATTTTTGTGTATTGATTTTGCTGGTTATTTGGCTCGTAATCATGGTAAGGTATTATATATTGCTCGTGAGGAGGGATTAGATATGACTTTGCAAGATAAGCTAAACGCCAAAGATGTAAAGCATCCCAATTTATTTATATCTGAAAATATACCAAGCGATTTATCGTCATTTGATTTTATATTTTTTGATAGCGTAAATAAACTCGGTTTATCCACTTCGGATTTAGAGGCTCTTAAACGGAATAATCCTGGCAAATCTTTTATATATGTTTTCCAAACTACCAAAGAGGGTAATTTTAGAGGTGCTAATGAGTTTCAGCATGATGTAGATGTGGTTATTCAAGTTCCTGAAAAAGGTTTGGCGGTGCAGAATGGGCGGTTTAATCAGGGAGGGGAAATGAGAATTTTTGACGAAAGTATAATGAATGGAGTTGAGGATTTAAACGGAGTTAAAAAAACAAACAGAAACGTGATAGACACAAAAAAGTTATCTAATGAGCTTCCAGTAAAAAAGAATGTTTCAAGATTTCCTGATTGGACTGAACCCAAACATTTAAACCCTTCGGATTGGCAAAAATTAAAAATCATAAAAAAGCATTATGATGAGGGTAACTATGCAGACGCAATGGATTATGCTATGTATAGTTCCGATACTACTATTCGTGAAGAAATACCTCCAAATGTATGGCTTGAAATTGGCGGACAATTAACACCTACTGGTAAGGAAAAATTGAGGGCGATGCTGGAGGCTTATCCTGAGATTTAGCTAGTGCAGATAATTCCTACAATACAAATACTTGAAAATAAACCATAAAATAACAAAACAAGGAAAATCTACAAAAAACGGTGGATTTTCTTATTTTTACGAGTATTATCTAAAAACTATTTATATAAGATAATTTTAATCAAAATGGAACATATTACAGAAATAAACGAAAAAACAATTGAATTTTTGGAAAATAATATTTTTCCATCAATTTATAAATCGGATACGATTTTATTTTTAGGAGCTGGGGCTTCAGTAACTAATAAACAATTTTTAGGAAATGATATTATTGAATATTATGAAGACAAACTTGGAGTAGATTTAAAAGCAAAAGATTTAGTGGAATTTGTCGATTTGTTGAGTGCAATTCCAAACTTTAATAGGAATGATTTAGATAATTATGTATTAAAATTAATTAGTGGTATAGAAGTTAGTGCTGTTCATAAATCTATTGCATCGATTCAATGGAGAGAAATAATTACGACCAATTATGATTTATTAGTAGAAAGGGCATTTGACGAACAATCATTAAAATCTTCAAGAGCTTGTAAAATAAGACCAGTAAGATGCAAAGAAGAATATGCAGGCTACAATACTGCAAGTGAAATTAAGTATGTAAAATTAAATGGGTGCGCTTCTGATAATAGTAAATATCATTTTGTCCTATCTACAAAGGACTTTAACGATAGTAAAAAATATTATAGAACAATTTTTTCCTCATTGGAAAATCTATCTCCATCAATTAATTTTCTTTCTATCGGTTTTTCATTTAGTGATGGATTATCGAATTACTTAATTGAAAAGTTTGATTCATATAATTATAGAAATAAAAAATGGATGTATTCAATAGACCCATTTGTTAATAATTTTCGTTTACCATATTACACAGAAAAGAAAATATGTATTATTAAAATATTTCCAGAAGAATTCTTTAAATTATACCAAAATTGGGTTGAAACTAAAGCAGTAACTCTAGTAAAAAGGAAGAATATAAGTTATACTAATAGTAACAATAACCATTTAATAATACCTGCGAAACTAACTTTATCATTAGGCGAAAACTTAACACAGTTGGCTGATAGTAATGCTATTCATAGTATTATTCAAAAAGAATTTTATAAGGGTAACAGACCTACTTATGATGTTATAAGAAGAAATTACGATATTTTCAAAAGTAGTGAAGTTAAAAAAGCCACACTTGAAATTGAAAAAATATTAAATCAAACAAATGAACGAATTATACCAATATTGTTTTTAGAAGGTCATTTTGGAAATGGAAAATCTACTTTCACTTATCGTGTTATACATTCTCTATTGCATGAATTACCCTCATCAATTGCTTTTGAAATATATGAACCCGAAAAACTTTCAGAATCGGATTTAATTGAATTATTTACTCTTAGTAAGGAAAAAAATATAATCATCTTATGTAATGAACTCGAAATTGATAGTCATTTTAAAAGTTTAATGAATTTAAGAAATCGCCTAAGCTCTGAGCAATTTTCAGAATTTAATATGATATTTTTGACATCCATTCGAGAGAATATTTTAATGAAACAATTAAAGAAAAATTCATATAAAAATATTCATAAGCTAAATATGAAACTGAAATTCGAGAAGGTTGAAGCGGTTGAATTTGTTGAAAAACTAAGTTCAGTAGGGCTTATCAATTACAAAGACAATATTCAAAAGAATATCTTAGTTGAAAAAGTATTAAAAGATTATAATGGAGAAGCATTTATTTCTTTATTAGGCTTAATAAAAAACCAAGATAATCATTTAGAAATAATATTAGAAGATGCCTATAAACAACTTTCTGAAAAAGGCAAAGAGGCTGTTCTTTTTACATCCATATTATATCAATTTAAAATATTAATGCCTGCTTCTGTTCTTATGAAAATTGTCAGTAAGGATTGGGACTCTTTTAAATTGGATATTATGGATGACGATTGTAAAGGAATTTTGATACAAGAAATAACTCCTTCAAATGGAACTGAACCTGATTTATACTTCAGAACTAAACATTCATTATTATCTGAACATCTAGTAAAATCAATGATTAAGAGTGAGGATAAACTATACGAAAAAATTAGAAAATTATTTGATATTCTGAGCGACTCAGAATACACATCGACAATGGTTGTTAATTTATTAAAAGCGTTAAGAGATTATTCGAGATTAAATCAAGAAAAAATAAATAAATTATATGACTTTATTGCGAAAGAATTTGAAGCAAGTCAGCATTTCAATCTAAATTACGCAATTAATTTACAAACCGTAAGAAGAGATGAAGTATCGTTAAAAACAGCATTAAATAGATTAAGTTATTCAGGTGATTTAAAGCTAAGAAGAAATCATCGAATAATCCACAGAAGAGCGTCAATTAATTTTGATTTGGCGAAATTATACTTTGAAAATAATAAAGCTGTTGAATATGAGCATTATGTTAGCGAAGCAAGAGAATTGTTTAAGATTAAGGTGATTGAAGACCCTTGTAGTTCATACAGTTATTTTGATTATATATGCTTTGAGCTTTGGTGCTTGAAAAACATGAAATACGAAGAGGCGGATTTATTAAGGCAACATATTTTAATTCAAGATTTATTTGACATTGCAGAAAATGCTGTTTATGAAGATATAGAGAAAATAACTTCATTAAAAGCTACTTATATTAGAGTTTTTAATGAAAAAAAATTAGATAATAATAAAACCTTACTACAATATTTAGATGAACTTTATGAATTGGAAGAAACTAGACCACTTTCATTAGTTTTGAAATATAATTATTTAATAGAAAGCGAGAAGTATGAGGATGCAGATAATTTAATAACTGAAATGCTTTACTATAAGTATAATGATGAAGTTGCTAAAGTGCTTTTTAAATATTATGGTAGAAATTTGCACATTTCCCAAAATGTAGTAAATTTCTTTGAAATTGTAAATGAAAACCCAATTTTAAAGACAAAAGAAAAATTGAGATTTCATTTTTATAGTTTTGTAGCAGAATCGTACAATCGTGCATTTAAAAACACTTTTGAACACCTAAATGAAATTAAATTAAATTTCAACTATTTAAACCCTAATGTTAGCGAATATTGGATAGATTCAAACAACAATGAGCCTAAAATATTTGATGCAATTTTAGTAAAGAATCAAAAAGGTAGAACCCAAGCTAAAATCATAGAGCTTCAGCAATCTTTTTTTATTAAAAAGACAGATATAGAAATTAATTTTAAGGAAAATACAAGATTCAAAGTAAATCTCACATTTAATTTAAGGGGTATTAGAGCTGAAATAATCTCGAATACCTAAGTTTCTTTTTATTTACTTCTATTCAAGCAAACTTATTGAAAAAAATGAAAAAAAATAATCAAAATCATTTACTAATCAAGGCTTTCAGAGCAGATAATACTTTTAATTCTTCTAATTCTTTATTGGACATTTGGTCAGCTGGGTTCACGTATGATTAATAAAACCCTTGATAGCAGTAGCTTTTAAGGGTTTTTTATTTCTTGGGCGTCTGTTTCGAGGTTGGTAAGTTATCAACATCAAAAAATAGCCATTTGAAGTGATTAAATAGGGTTCGCTCATTTTATTAAAAATTTAATAAATCAATAACATACAAAGGTTATATTAATTTTAAGTGAACGGTATTTTAAAGTAATTCCACAAAACCCTTGCATCTATTTTTAGCAAACTAATATTAACATTGGTAAGTGTGCGGTGGGTTTTGCCAAAACGGTGTGAAATCCTAGTTTTTCGGGAGGCTAAGCGAAGGCATTTTGTGCGACGAAAAATGCTGCCGATAGTTATCGGCATGTCGTTTTGGCTTGACTCCACGCGCTTGCTGGCTCAAATAAGCACTGCTTATTTCCCCTATTACTTTTTTTCGTCAAGGAAAAAAACGTAAAAAAGATGACTGAGTTTATGAGGAAACCCTAATTACAATAAAGTTAAACTTTCATTGCTAACCGATTAATTTTATTTAAAATGCCCGAACGTACATCTTGGCAAAGGTTCCATCCCCTCTCTTTTGGAAAGGAGTTGGGGTTAGGTCTTTGAGATTTTTACTAATAATAGCAAATTTTTTGACGCTGTCAATTTTTTAGTCGGTTAGTAGTTTTAAACTTTATAATAATTAAAAGTAAACCAATAAATCACCGTGCTTTTTAATCAATTTGATTAACCAGGCATGCGTGTAATTTGTTTCTCGAAGCTCTTGATTTGGCTAACTACTTCTTCTGACTTAGGTTTTAAATCTTTTGCTTTTTTAAAATATTGCTTTGCCATTTTGTATTGTATACGCCCCGCTTCAATTGAACTTAATTGCAAATAAACAGCCGCTAAACTTTCTTTATCAGGAATACCAGCCTTTACAGCCTCTAATAAATGTAAGCGTGCTTGTTTCGAATTTCCTTTTTTTAACTCAATAAAACCTAATTGCATTAAATTAGTTCCCATCATATCACCTACAATTTTCGATTTTATTTGTAAGCTTTTTCTAATGTTAGCTTCTGCTTTTTCTAAATCGTTAGTGGCCATAGATAGGTTACTTTGCAACATATAATATCCCGAACGGATAGGCTTAAATAATAAACGAGGAAATTTTATTTTATCCATATACAAAATAGCCTTATCTACATCGCCTTCCTGCACGGCTTCTTGCACAATACGCATCGTACCCATCATAAAATAAAGAAGAGTAGAAATAATAGCAAACGTAAAACACAACCATGCAGTTACTAAATCTAAAAATATATAAGATAAAACACCTAATACTACAAGGGCTATAATGATTTGTAAACGGTATAAAATATAAAAACGTAAAAATTTCATGGCATTATTTTTTGTGAGGCGCAAAGATAACCGTTTTTATAATATAAAATTAAACAGATTCTTATTAAATACCTTTTGGTTTTATTCTCTTTACTTTCAATAGATTTGTATATTCGTCATATCTTAATTATAACAGATACCTCAACATAAAATAACCATCATGCTCACAAGGCAAACACAAGTGAAGATGATGGGTATACCACATGACAATTAATAAAAAATAAAATCTACATATGAAAAACATTCTTTTACTTACCCTACTAAGCCTTTATATAAGCACGCAAGCGCAAACCTACCCAAGTTTAAATATTAATTTATTAGCTCATTTAAATCCTGAAAAGGATGCGACAGGTAACGATGGTCGAAAGTATTCGGGCTGCTGGGGCTGGGTTCAGCCATCTACTCAAAAAGAGTATGCCTTAGTTGGTACCAGTAATCATACCTATTTTATTGACGTTAGCAATCCCTCCGCACCCGTTATTCGCGATTCGGTAAAGGGAAAACATCCTGGCTGCACTTGGCGTGAAATAAAAACTTACCAAAACTATTGCTACATTGTAAGTGACGATGCAACCCCAAATACATTCCAAATTGTGGATATGCAATATTTGCCCGATTCGGTGCATGTGGTGTACGAAGGAACTAGCTATTTTGAGCGTTGCCATACGTTGTTTGTAGATAAAGATAAATTATATTGTGGAGGCCCAACGCCTTTAGGTGGCTCTACCGAAAACATGCACGTATATAGTTTGGCTACACCTTCGGTTCCTGTATTGGTGCGAAAATTGTTTCAGGATGTTCCAAGCATAACCTACGTACACGATATGTATGTGCGTAATGACACGGTTTATGCCTCTTGCGGACCACAAGGCATACAAATTATTCATTTAACTGCCAGTAATACATTTTCGTTATTAGCGTCATACACCGGCTATCAATACAATGGCTACAACCACAGTTCATGGCTAACCGAAAACCGCAAAACGATGGTGTTTGCCGATGAAGTTCCTGCGGGCTTACCAGCTAAAAGTATTGATGTATCAAATTTGAATAATATTGTATCGCTTGATGTGTTTAAATCGCATACAGGCGCTACGGCTCACAACCCCTATATCATTGGTAATAACTGGTGTTGGATGAGCACTTACCAAGATGGCTTATACTTATATGACATTTCTAATCCAAGCATCATATCGGTATATGGTTTTTTTGACACCAGTCCTTTATATGGCGTTAATGATAACTTCTCTACTTCCGCTTACAGAGGCAATTGGGGAGCATATCCTTTTTTGCCAAGTAAAATAGTGATTGCCCTCGATATGCAAAATGGTATTTTTATTTTAGATCCTGATTATAATTACAAAAATACTGTAAGTATAAACGAAACAAAAACCTCATCATCTGTTTTCACAACCTATCCAAGTCCCGCTAACGATGCGCTAAAGATCACCCTCATTAATCAATCCAATGCAAATATCCATTATACTATAACGGATGTATTAGGTAAAGTAATAGATGCTAATTCCTTTAATGTAAATGAAGCAGTCTTTAAAACATCTATACATACCAATCAATTAACTAATGGTTGTTATTTCATAACACTTCAGGGAACAAATTTTACAGAAACTCAAAAAATAATTATTCAACACTAAGTTCTCATTTATGTTTACAAAAAATTCTATCATTGGTATTGTTGGCTCAGGCGCTATGGGCAGTGGCATAGCACTAGTGGCAGCCACAGCCGAACATCAAACGCTTATTTACGATACCAATTCTACTGCTTTAGAAAAAGCAAAAACTAACTTAAATGCTTCTTTAGTTAAGTTAGTTGAAAAACAAAAAATCACACAACACAAAGCAGATTCCATAGTACAATTAACCACATTTACCAACCAAATCAACGACTTAAGTACTTGCCATTTAATCATCGAAGCTATTATTGAAAACAGCGATGTTAAGCAAAAAGTATTTCAAGAGTTAGAAAGTATAGTTTCTAATACCTGCGTATTGTCCTCTAATACCTCATCTTTATCCATAACCTCTATTGCGTCTGCATGCAAAAATCCAGAACGAGTAATTGGTATCCATTTCTTTAATCCTGCAACCCTAATGCCTTTGGTAGAAATTATACCGGGGGTTGCTACTAACCCAGATATTACCATTGCTTGTAAAATAGTAATTGATAGCTGGAAAAAAGTAACCGTAATTGCTAAAGATACTCCGGGTTTTATTGTGAATCGTGTTGCACGGCCCTTTTACAGTGAAGCCTTACGTATTTACGACGAGCAGTTAGCTGATATCCCCACCATTGATTGGGCTATGCGCGAAATTGGCAGCTTTAAAATGGGTCCGTTTGAACTAATGGATTTAATTGGGCATGATGTAAATTATGTGGTAACAGAAACCATTTGGACACAATTTTATTACGACCCTCGTTTTAAGCCATCCCTTAGCCAAAAGCGCTTATTGGAAGCAAAATTTTTAGGAAAAAAATCAGGAAGAGGGTTTTACGATTACCGGGAAGGCGCAATTAACCCAGAGCCCAACAAAGACGAGGCATTAGGAAAATATATTGTTAACCGTGTCTTATGCATGCTCATTAACGAAGCAGCAGACACTCATTATTTAGGCATAGCCTCTGTCAATGATATTGATTTAGCCATGACTAAAGGCGTTAATTACCCGAAAGGCTTATTAAAATGGGCTGATGAAATAGGCTTACCCTCAATATTAGAAACTTTAAATGTGCTTTACAACGATTATCAGGAAGACAGATACCGAGCCTGTATTTTACTTAAAAACAACGTAAAACAAGGTAAAAGCTTTTATTAACGAGTTAATGTGCCAAACAAATGAGTGTAACTGTTTGGAACTTAAATTTATAGTATATATATTTGATTACATAAAACCATACTTATGAAATAGCCTTGTGCCAAATTGCACAACATAAATAAAGATACAAGGCCTATTCCACACGACAATTAAAATTAATAACAACTACACATGAAAAAAATTATCTTATCAGCCTTCTCAATCATTGCTATCGGCAGTATTGTATTTATCTCTTGTGCTAAAAAAACAGATGATAACGCCATTGCACCAAAATATGCTGCAGATGGTGCAGGTACAGGAGCCAATCCTCAAACTACTAATGTTACCACAACAGGCACTATATCTACCACTTCGGTAGCTAATCAAAATTCAACTATGACGGGTATTGGTACCAGTGGTGTTTGGAATACAGTTAACTGCACTTCAGTTACAAATTGTTTAAACAGCTCAAATAGTAGTTTAGGCACAAGTATTTCAATTTGCGTTAACGGAACGGTTACTGCCGGAACTTATCAATTAATTTCTAATCCAACAGGTATTCCTGCAGGTAAAGCTTGCTTAACTATTACTAATCCAACTCAACAACCAACAGGCACTACATGGTACTCTTCTGGAGGCACTGTAACAATAACTTTAGTTGGCCCTATATTTACGGCTGCATTTAATGGTATTACCTGTTATCAGGCTGGTTCTATTTTTCCAGCAGTTACTGTATCTGGGCAAGTTGGTTGTAATTAAATACAATGTTTAAAATTTATTATTTAAACACTCTTCACAACGAAGGGTGTTTTTTTTATGATATTACGCAGCGTCGTATGTTCAATAGATTTTATTTTATTACTTTGAGCTATTATACCAATCATAATATATAAATAGTCCAAACCACATAGATTACATAGTTCACATAGAATGCTTATTTAACCTATGTTTCCTATGTGCCTATGTT